>CAZXSG010000170.1:6833-7427 GCA_964643185.1 uncultured Holophagales bacterium | reverse complement strand
TTCAGTCCTACGGCGTACCGGTGGGCATCGCCGCGGGCGACTTCAACGGCGACGGCAAGCTCGAGTTCGCGATCGCCTCAGCCGACGGCGACGTGCGTACGGAGAAGAACGCCTGCGCGTCGATCGTCTTCACGCCCTCGACGTTCAATCTGGGACTCGGCATGGCCTCTGGAACGGCCACGCTCGAGATGGACCCCGCTCCGCTCGCGCCCGTGACGTTCGACCTTCACTATCCACCCGCTGCGATGGGACAGTCCCAGTTCAGCGGTCCCGCGCAGGTGACGATCGCCCAGAACCAGACGTCCGTCACGTTCAACCTCAACGGGGACGTGGCCGGCGCCGCGAGCCTCCTGATCGCGGAGGCCCCGGCTTCGCCGTTTCTGAGCATCCTGGCCGGTGCCAACGTCACCGTGGGCACGCCGCCCAGCGCCAACCTCGGCATCACGCTCACCGACAGCCCGGATCCCGTGCTCATCGGCGGGAGCACCACGTACACCGCCCCCGTCACGAAACCGGGACCCGACGCCGCCCCTGGCGCCCCGGTCCCGAACCCCAGACCCCCGGGGCCCGGCCCACACCCGCCCCACCCCGGCC
>CAZXSG010000170.1:0-6823 GCA_964643185.1 uncultured Holophagales bacterium | reverse complement strand
ACACGGCCACCGTCACGAATTCGGGACCCGACGCGGCGACGGGCGTCGGGGTCACGAACCCGTACCCCGCGGGTCTGGTGCTGCTCTCGGCCATCCCGAGCCAGGGAACCTGCACACCCGCCGGCATGCACGTCTCCTGCGCCCTTGGCTCGATCGCCAACGCGGGCACGGCGACCGTCACGCTCGTCTACACTGTGGGCGGCTCACCACGCGTCGTCAGCAGCACGGCCACCGTCACGAGCGCCGTCGCGGATCCAGTTCCCGGGAACGACTCGGCCACCACCACCACCACGGCCGGCGCGCCGCCCAGCGCGAACCTCGGGGTCACGCTGACCGACACTCCGGACCCGGTCGCGGCGGGCAGCTACATCACGTATCTGGCGACGATCACGAACGCGGGACCCGACGCGGCCACCGGCGTCTCCCTCTCGAACATCAAGCCCTCGGGCGCCACCCTGGTCTCGGCCGTTCCCAGTCAGGGTGCGTGCACCCCGGTGCCGGCCAGCGTCACCTGCGCGCTGGGCACGCTCGCGAACGCCGCGAGCGCGACCGTGACGATCGTCTACTCCGCCGACGGCCCGCCGGGCAGCGTCGTCAACACCGTCACGGTGACGAACTCCGTGACGGATCCGGTGTCCGGCGACAACTCGGCGACGGCGAACACCACGGTCACCGCCCCTGCTGCCCCCATCTACACGAATGGCGAGCTCGTCGTGGGCGAAGGCAACGGCCTGTGGAAACGCTACGACCGGAGCGGAACCTTCCTGGGGAATCTCGACTCGGGGGTCCCGAGCGCGCTGACCGGCTCGATCGCCTGGGACGCCACCGGCCACGCGTACGGCCCGCTCACGTTCGGCAATGCCATCGCGAAGCTGAACCCCCAGGGCGGGCTCATCACGAACAGCTTCGGCGGCACGCAGAACGCGACGCCCGAAAAGGCGGTCGTGGCCGCGGACGGCAACATTTTCGTGGGCCTCGCGGACGGCGCACGGACGATCCAGAAGTTCTCCCCCTCGGGAGTCCTCCTCGCGTCGTACGCCGTCGCGACCGGTCCGCGCGGGCCCGCCTTCATCGCGCAGGCTCCCGGCGATTCCTGCACCGTCTACTACGCGACCGACAGCACGTCGATCCGCCGCTACGACACCTGCACCCTGACGCAGCTGCCCGACTTCGCGACGGGCCTCGCCGGCCCGGTCTGCTACGACCTGCAGAGCCGTCCCAACGGGGAGTGGCTCGTGGCCTGCTCCGATCGCGTCCATCGCCTGAGCGCGGCCGGAGCCGTGCTCCAGACGTACACCGGCTTCTCCCCCGCTCCGGTGCGGGCGTTCGCCCTCGGCCTCGACATCGACGGCACGTCGTTCTGGGTGGCCGACAACCAGCCCTCCGGCCGGATCTGGCGATTCGACATCGCGAGCGGCTCGCAGCTCTTCACGTTCACGACGCCCGGCAGCCCCTTCGTCTCGGGCTTCGCGATCTACGGAACCCCGGCGCCGGCGCCCCCGCCCTCCGCCGCGTTCCGCGTCATCGCCGGCAACCCGCTCACCATCAACGTGGGCGCCGACGCCGCCTTCCAGGTCTTCAACGCCACTGTGCCGGGACAGGGACAGATCTACCCCTCGGGCACCTCGACGCTCGCCGACATGGGCGTCTTCGTGAGGCGGAGCGGCACCCTCTTCGCACCGGACTTCTCCCTCCACTCCGACGGCACCGCCACGAGCAGCATCGGGGCCTACACCGCGTGGGTCCCCGTGTCGATCTCGAACGTCACGGGCGCCGGCACCGCGGTGAGCCCGTACCAGGTGGTCGTCGTCTGTGACGCCGGCGCGACCGGTCTCAGGCTCACGATGACCGTCAACTACGTCAACGGCGACAGCTATTTCACGAAGACCATGTCCTGGTCTTCGGCCTCGACGACTGTCTTCGACGCGTTCCTCGGCAGCGACTTCTACCTCGCGAACGACGACTCGGGCGTGCCGTTCCTCGAGCCCACGTCCACGAGCCCGGGCGGCCAGGACTGTGGAACGACCCCGACCTACTCGATCCTCCACATTCCGCTGACGCCCGCCCAGAGGTACTCGGCTCTCGGTAAGAGGCCCGGGGGGAGCGGGATCGGCACCGGCCCCCTCTCGAACCTCCAGGACTCCGGCTGCCTCGACAACGGCGCCGCGCTGCAGTGGCAGAGCCTCACGGCCGGTCCCTCGGGCCCCGCCATCGTCGACGCGGCCACGTCGTTCGGCGCGATCCCGTCGATCGCCCGCTTCCGCGTGGACGCCGTCACGCCCGCTCAGGGCGCGCCGGGACAGAGCCTGACCGTTTCGGTGACCGGCATCGGCTTCCAGTCCGGCACGCAGTTCGCGTTCGGGGCCGACATCTCCGCACAGGCTCCGACGATCCTCTCGCCCACCTCCGCGAACGTGGCCATCTCGATCGCGCCGGGAGCCGCGCTCGGCTTCCGCGACGTCCTCGGCACGCAGTCCCCGGGAGGCCTCACGTCCACGCTGACGAACGGCTTCGAGGTCACGGGCGGCGGCGCGGTCGCGCCCGATCTCGCGCTGTCCAAGTCGCACGGCGGCAACTTCTCGCCCGGCCTCACGGGCTCCTTCACGCTCACGGCCACGAACCTCGGCAACGGGCCCACGACCGGCCCCGTGACCATCGTGGACACGCTCCCCGCCGGCCTCACGTTCGTCTCGGCCGCGGGTCCGGGCTGGTCCTGCTCGGCGGCGGGTCAGACGGTGACCTGCGTGAACAGCGCCCCGATCCCGGCGGGCGGCGCCTCGGGCTTCTCGCTGCGCACGCTCGTCTCACAGTCGGCCCCCAGCTCCCTCGTGAACACGGCCACGGTCTCGTCGGCCGGCGACACGAACGCCGCCAACAACTCCGCGACGGACCGCGCCAACGTCTCCCGCCAGGACTTCCGCATCGTGGTCACCCCCACGTCGCTCACGCTGGCCCCCGGGGCCACGGGCAGCGTCGTCGTCTCGGCGACGCGGCAGGACAACTTCTCCCTGCCCATCGCGGTGACGTTCGCTCAGACACCGGGCCTCACGTTCAGTCCGCAGTCGTTCTCGCTCACGACGGGCGCCACCCAGACCGTGACGGTGACGGTCGCCCCCGACGCCGTCGCGAGCACCCCGGACGTGACGATCTCGGGCACCTCCAACGTGTCGGGCAGCGTCGTGACCCGCACGGCGCAGCTCCGCGTCAACATCCAGATCCAGGCCGACTTCGACCTCGTGCTCGCGCCCACGGCGCTGCGCCTCGTCACGGGCGGCGCCGCCGTCCCCGTGCAGGTCTCCGTCCAGGGCCGCAACGGCTTCACGGGCACCGTGAACGTCACCGCGCCTTCGCTCTCGGGCGTCACGTTCACGCCGTCGACGTTCGCGATCGCCGCGGGCGCGTCACAGACCGTCAGCGTGGCGGCTCTCGCGAGCACGGGAACGGGCATGACGAACGCCGTGTTCTCCGGCACGGCCACCGGGATCACCGGGCCGCGCACGGCCACGCTCGCCCTCACCATCGTGTCCGCCGGGGACTTCTCGATCGACCTCTCGCCGTCGGGCATCTCCGCGGGCCAGGGCGCGAGCGTGAACGTGAACGTCGCGATCACGCCCCAGAACGGCTTCAACGGCTCGGTCGCCCTCACGGTGTCGCCGTCCGACGGCGTCACCGTCACGCCGTCGAGCTTCGCGCTCACGGCCGGAACGTCACGGAGCGTCTCGCTCGCGATCAGCCCGACGGCGGCCCCCGGTCAACGCACGCTCACGTTCACGGGGACGGCTTCCGGAGTCGAGGGCCCGCGCCAGGCCGAGCTCCGGCTCACGATCAATCCGCCTCCGCCCCAGGTCGTCTTCTTCCGAGCGAATCCCGCGGGCATCACGGCGGGCGGGGACACCGAGCTCTCCTGGGACACGGTGAACGCCACGAGCGTCTCGCTCAGTCCCGGCGGCTCCGTCGCGCTCACCGGCTCGACGCGTGTGAGCCCCACGCAGACCACGGTCTATACGCTCACGGCCCGCGGCTCGGGAGGCTCGGCGACGTCCCAGCTCACGGTCGAGGTCTGCAACGTGCCCGCCGCGCCCACGAACCTCCGCATCCTGCCGTTCGGACGGCAGGACGCGCCCGTGAGCGCGACGGACTACCTCATCCTCTCGTGGGACCTGCCGGTCGAGGGATCGCTCCCCACGCGCTACGAATACCGCATCAACGGCGACGCCTGGGTCTCGACGACCGAGCGCCTCGTCGTCGTTCCGCCCCGCGGCAACACCCAGAACATCCAGCTCTTCGTGCGCGCTTACGCCTGCACGCCGGAGCTGGGCTTCGGTCCCGAGGGCGAGAGCGCGGTCGTCTCGCTCGGCGCGCCGATCGCCGATTTCACGATGCCCCCCACGGCCGTCGCGGGAGCTCCCGTGACGATCACCGACATTTCGCTGCCGCCCGCCACGAGCTGGCTCTGGCTCTACGACGACGGCTCACCGGCTTCCACCACCCAGAGCCAGGTCCACACGTTCCCGCGCGCCGGCACGTTCTCCGTGACGCTCGTCGCGATCAACGGCTCGGGAGCCAGCACGAGGACGCGCACGATCGTGATCAGCGCGGCGGCAGCTTCCGCGGCCGCGCTCGCAGCGGAACGGAACGCGACTCTGCTCACCGAAAGGGAGCCCGGCCGGCTCCGTTCGGCCAGCGTTCGTGGCGAGCTCGTCGTCGAGTCGCGCTCGTCCCGCGACGAGATCGTGTACCTGAGGTTCCTCGACGCCCGCGGCACGCTCCTCTACGAGAGACGCCTCGTGCTTGCTGCCGGAGCGGGCCCCGCCCGCTACGACCTCTCGGCCTTCGGGGTCGAGGGCGCCTCCTCGATCGAGCTCGTGAGCGGAGCCAGGCTCTCGGGCTCGGTCGACGAGCCTCGATGAGGCTCCCGGCCGCAGCGATCTGCCTTTTCCTCACTTTCCCGGGCCTCTCGAAAGCCGAGGGGCCCGGGCCCGGACCCTCCGTTCTCGATGCCACCATGTCCCGCTGGGTCACGTACGAGAACCAGCGGCTCCACTCCAAGAGCTTCGGCTACGGCGAGCCCGCGCTCGTATTCGTCCACGGCTTCGCGACGGACATGACCTTCTTTCGCGAGCAGGTGCCCGCGTTCCAGAAACGGATCCGCACGGTGCTGGTGGACCTCCCCGGTCACGGCCGGAGCGACAAGCCGTTTCGCGGCTATTCCATGGAGATCTTCGCGCGCTCCCTGCACGCGATACTCGCGGATGCCGGCGTGGGAAAGGTCATCCTCGTGGGGCAGGGCATGGGAATGCCCGTCGCACGCACGTACGCGAGCCTCTTTCCGGCCAGGGTCGTGGCGCTCGTTGCGCTCGACGGTCCGCTGTGGCCGTCCGCGGCCACGCCCGCGGAGAGGGCGGTCGCCCTCGCGCCCTGGAACGCGCCCACGTACAAACAGGCGCTCTCCCGGCTCGCGGACGATGCGTTTCCGAAGGGCTCGACGGCCCCCGCCTGGGTGCGCGCCCAGGTGCGCGAAACGCTCCTCGCCACCCCGCTCACGGTCGCCACGGGCACGATGGAAGCCCAGCTCGCCCCGGCCGTGTGGAAGGAAGATCCGATCACCGTCCCGCTCCTCGTGTTCGTCCCGTCCACGGCACGCTTCACGAAGGCCGACGAAGCCCGCGTGAAAGCCCTGGCGCCGAAGGCCGAGGTCCTGCGCGTCGCGGGGGCCGGCCCGTTCCTCATGCTCGAGAAGCCGGACGCCGTGAACGCGCCCCTCCTCGATTTCCTTTCCCGGCAAGGCTTCCTGAGGGCGGCGCGATGAACCTCCGGGGAGCCGCCCCGTATCCTTCCGGCACGTGAGCTCTCAGGACGCTGCGCAGCCCCGGAAGGGCGGTGCCATACAGGCTGGTGACCGGATCGGGCCCTTCCAGGTGCTCGGCCGCATCGGCGCGGGCGGAATGGGCGAGGTGCTGAGGGCCCGCGACCCGAAGCTCGGACGCGATGTCGCGCTCAAGATCCTCTCGCGGGGCACCGTCGGCGAGCGGGACCTCTTCGCCCGCTTCGAACGGGAAGCGCAAGCCGCATCGGCCCTCAACCACCCCAACATCATCACGATCTTCGACACCGGGCGCGACGGCAACACGGCTTACATCGCCATGGAGCTCGTACCCGGGCGCAGCCTCGGAGACCTCATCACCGAAACGAAGACGCTGGCCGTGCCCCGCATCCTGGCGATCGCCACGCAGATCGCCGACGCGCTCGCGACGGCCCACGACAAGGGAATCGTCCACAGAGACCTCAAGCCCGACAACGTGATGGTCACGCCCGAGGGCCGCGTGAAGCTGCTGGACTTCGGCCTCGCGAAGCTCGAGCTCCCCCGCGTGCGCGAGCCGGGCGCGCCCGACCGCACCACGGTGATCCTGGCCGACCTCGCCACGACGCCGGGCACCATCCTGGGCACCGTGGGCTACATGGCGCCCGAGCAGGCCGCGGGGCGCGACACCGATTTCCGCTCGGACCAGTTTTCGTTCGGCGCGCTCCTCTACGAGATGTGCTCGGGGAAGCGCGCGTTCGAGAGGGACAGCTCGGTCGAGACGCTCACGGCGATCATCCGCGACGAGCCCGTCTCGCTGCACTCCCATCGCGAGGATCTTCCGCCGCCGCTCGTGTGGCTCGTGGAGCGCTGCCTCGCCAAGCAGCCCGAAGAGCGCTACGCCTCGACGCGCGATCTGTACCGCGATCTCCTGAGCCTCTCGCGGCACCTCGCCGAGGTCACAGGCGGCGCGCTGCGGCTGCCATCCGACGCCCGCACGGCGCTCCTCGCGGCGCCGCCGGG
>CAZXSG010000169.1:0-7450 GCA_964643185.1 uncultured Holophagales bacterium | reverse complement strand
GCTCACGTTCGACATCAACCTGCCGCTGGAGCCGATCTACTACCTCGCGGCGTTCTCCTACGGCACCTCGATGCTCGCGCTCTTCACCCTGCGGAGGGTTCCCGGAGAAGCGCACGCGGGCATGCAGATCGTGGGTGACCTCGCGGTGATCACGGGAATCGTCTTTCTCTCGCGGGGTCCCGATTCCGGCTTCACATTCCTCTACGTGGGCTCGATCACCGCGGGCGCGGTCCTCCTCGGACGGCGCGGCGGCATCATCACGGCCGCGTTGGCCTCGGTTTTTTACTCGGTCCTCGTCTACCTCATGCACGTGAATGCCCTTCCCACCTACGAAGCGGTCGACATCCCGGTCCGCGTGCTGTCCCCCGGCATGGTGGTCTCCAACATCGCGCTCAACATCGCCGCGTTCTTCGCCACCGGCTTCCTCGTCTCGATCGCGTCCCAAAAGCTCCGTGAAACGCAGACGGACCTCGAACGGAGGAAGAACGAGATGGCGCGGCTGCAATCGCTCCACGCCGCCGTCCTGGCCTCGATGTCCTCCGGCGTCGCCACGACCGACCTCCTCGGCGGGGTCACCTATGCGAATCCACCGGCTCTCGAGATGCTCGGCGTCCCCTGGAGGGAGATCCTGGGTCGCCACATCACCACGCTCGGCCTCGTGGACCGCGACTCCTGGCAGCTCGTGAAGAGCTCCACGGTCGAGATCCTCCGCTTCGAAGGCCTTCGGCCCGCTCTGGGTGAGGGCGCCTACTTCGGCATCTCGGCAACCGCCCTGCGCGACGGCGAAGGCCGCATCACGGGACGCATCTTCATTTTCCAGAACCTCACCGAGCTGAAACAGCTCGAGGGCGAGGTCCGTCTCAAGGAGAAGATGGCCGCCGTCGGCGAGCTGGCCGCGGGCATCGCCCACGAAATCCGGAATCCGCTGGCCTCGATCTCGGGCTCCGTGCAGGTGTTGCGCGGCGCCGCGGTTCCGGGCTCCTCCGAGCAGCGGCTCATGGAGATCGTCGTCTCCGAGTCGCAGCGGCTCTCGTCGATCATCGAGGACTTCCTGCGTTACGTACGGCCTCGCGAGCGCGCCGTCGAGGGGGTCGACGCGCCGGCGGCCCTCCGCGACGTCATGACACTCCTGTCGCACAGCGAGGAATTCGGGAAGCACCATCGGCTGGAGCTCGACCTCCAGCCTCCCTCCCTCATCATTCCGGCCGACCCGGGCCAGCTCCGCCAGATCTTCTGGAACCTCGCCCGGAATGCTCTCGCGGCCATGCCCGGCGGCGGCACCCTCGCCGTGCGCTCGCGCGCACAGGGGGAGAAGTTCGTCTTCACGGTCCACGACGAGGGACACGGCATGTCGCGGGAGGAGATGGACCGGCTCTTCACGCCCTTCGCCCACAGCTTCCCGGGCGGTACGGGTCTCGGCCTCGCGATCGTCTACCGGATCGTCGAGGAGCATGGTGGCTCGATACGGGTGGAATCCTCGGTGGGGGGGGGAACGGCGATTGCCATCTCGATGCCCCTCGAGGACACGGTCCGCAGGCGCTCCGGAGCCCACCTCGAGCCCGTTTCGCGGGCGGCCCTTTCGACCGCGGTCGAGAGGGAGGTCGCGTGAACGGGCCCGAGATCCTCATCGTCGACGACGAACCCGGCATCGTGGAGATGCTCACGATCGCGTTCGAACGCGAGGGCTATCGCGTCGTCGGCGCCCGCAACTGCACCCAGGCCCTCGAGAAGCTCTCGGCCTCGACGCCCGACCTCGTGCTCACCGACATGCGCATGCCCGACGGCACGGGATTCGACGTGCTCAAGAAGGTGCGTGAGTCTTCCGCGCAGGTCCCGGTGGTCATGATCACGGCCTACACGACCACGAAGACCGCGGTCGACGCGCTGAAGGCCGGAGCCTACGACTACATCTCCAAGCCCTTCGACGTCGACGAGCTGAAGCACGTCGTTTCGCGCGCGCTCGAGAGGAAGCTCCTCGCGGAGGAGAACCAGGAGCTCAAGCAGAAGGTGGCCCGCTCCACGGGCGGCCCGATCGTGGGCGTTTCGCGGCGTATGCGGGCGCTCTTCGAGCTCGTCGACCGGATCGGCAAGACGACCTCGACCGTTCTCATCACCGGCGAGTCGGGCACCGGAAAAGAGCTCGCCGCGCGCGCGATCCACCAGGCCTCCCCGCGATTCACGCGGGCTTTCGTCTCGATCAACTGCGGAGCGATGCCCGAGAACCTCCTCGAGTCCGAGCTCTTCGGGCACGAGCGGGGTTCGTTCACGGGCGCCGTCCGCGACAAGAGGGGTCTTTTCAAGGAGGCCGAGGGCGGCACGCTCTTTCTCGACGAGATCGGCGGGACGACGCTCACGATGCAGGTGAAGCTGCTGCGTGTGGTCCAGGAGCGCGTCGTGCGCCGCGTGGGTGGAAACGTGGAGGAGGCGGTCGACGTCCGCATCATTTGCGCGACGAACAAGGACCTCGCCCGGAAGGTCGCCGACGGGACGTTCCGCGAGGATCTCTTCTACCGCATCAACGTCATCCCGCTCCAGATACCGCCCCTCCGCGAACGCCGCGAGGACATTCCCTACCTCGTGCAGCACTTCCTTCGGAAGGTCGCGGCCGATCAGGGAATGCCCGAGAAGAGGATCTCGACGGAGGCCATGCGGCTCCTGGAGGGTCACGCGTGTCCCGGCAACGTGCGCGAGCTCGAGAACCTCATCGAGCGAACGGTCGCGCTCGAGCCCTCGGACATCGTCACCACGGGCTCATTGCCCGAGAGTTTTCTCCACCCTGCCGGGCTTCCGCCCGCTACGACGCTCGAGGGCTTCGATCTGCCACCCGAGGGCCTCGACCTCGAGGCCTACCTCGAGTGGCTCGGGAAGAGACTCATGCAGCAGGCCCTCGATCGCACGTCGGGGGTCCAGATCCGGGCGGCAGAGCTCCTTCGGATGAGCGAGCGCTCGTTTCGTTACTACGCCAAGAAGTACGGCGTCCGTAAGGAGGAGGAAGAGGTGTACGAGAACAAGAGCCGTGAGGAAGCCGCGTCGTGAGGGCTCGCGTCGTGAGAGCTCGGTGCGCGTGCAGGAACCAGGAGGTCGTGGCATCTTGAGTCACCGCGAATGAGAATCCTCTTCATCTCCATGCTCTCGATCGCCTTGTCTTCGCCGGGATGCAGCAAGGACGCCGGCGAGGTCGCGAGCGCCCCCTCGTCACCGGCCGCCATGACCGGACCCCGCGTCGTCCTTCCCTCCGGCCAGGCGATCTCCCTCGAGCTCGCGCGCACCGACGCCGAGAAGGGGCAGGGGCTCATGTTCCGCGAGTCCATGCCCGCGGGGAACGGGATGATCTTCCTGTTCGACAGACCCGAGCCCCGCGCGTTCTGGATGAAGAACTGCCACTTCCCGCTCGACATGATCTTCACGCTCAAGGATGGCACCGTCGTGGGCATCCAGGCGAAGGTGCCGCCCTGCGCGGCCGAACCCTGCGCGTCGTATCCGTCGCGCGCCCCCGCCGATACGGTCGTCGAGCTGAACGCGGGACTGGCGGCTGCCAACGGCGTCCAGATCGGCTCGAAGCTGCGATTCCTCGACGTCCCCGAGAGGTGAGCCCGTGTGCCGGTTCGCGCTCTACCTGGGGGATCCGATCGGTCTCGATTCCCTGCTCACGACGCCGGACCACTCCATCGTGATGCAGAGCCGCAGCTCACGGGAGCGCTCGGATCCCGTGAATGGCGACGGCTTCGGCGTCGCGTTCTACGTTCCGGCGCGGAGCCCGCAGCCCGTTCTCTTCCGCTCGGTCACGCCCGCGTGGAGTACCCCGAACCTCACGTCGCTCGCCCAGGTCGCGCGGAGCGGCTGCATCCTGGCGCACGTGCGGGCGGCCTCCCCGGGCATTCCGGTGGCCGAGATGAACTGCCACCCCTTCGTGCACGGCCGGCTCGCGTTCATGCACAACGGCGGCCTCGGAGAGTTCCGAAAGCTGCGCCGCGCTCTTTCGGCACGACTCTCCGACGAGTCCTTCGACGTCATCCAGGGCACGACCGACTCGGAGCTTCTCTTCGCGACGTTTCTCGACGCCCTCGCGCTGGAGACCCGCGGGGGTGCCGGAGACCGCATGGCGAACGCTCTCGAGCGCATGGCGTCCGTCGTTCGCGAGGTCATGGCCGAGCGCGGCGTCACGGCGACGAGCGTTCTCAACTGCGCCGTGGCCGACGGCGAGGAGGCCGCCGTCCTCAGATGGGCGAGCGATCCGTCCATCTCGGCGTCGCTCTACCTGCACACGGGCCGGCGCTACACGTGCGAGGGAACGGTCTGCCGCATGGTCGATCCGGACGAGAGCAAGGGGGCCGTCCTCGTGTGCTCCGAGCCCCTGAGCGACGATCCGGGCTGGGATCCCGTACCCGTGCAGCACGTCGTGGTGATCCACCCGGACCGCATCGTGACGGTGCGTCCCGTGAGGGAAGCCCCGCCACGACGCTGACGCCCCTCAGGCGTGCACGAGGAACACCATGACGAACGTGCCGTCGGGCAGCACGTACTCGGCATGGCAGATCACGTTCGCGAACTGCGCGCTCGCGCGCTCCATGGCGGTCTCGAGAGATCCGAAGTTCGCGGCGTCGAGGGCGTCCACCTTGCCGAGCGGAACCGTCTCGACCGAAACGGGATAGCCCGGCTCGTCGTCCCGGTAGCCGAGCGAGAGGAGCGCGCGCCCCGCGCCCTCGACGAACTCCACGCCGATGCTCTTGGACGCGACGTTCGTCTGCCCGACGAACTTCGAGACTTCCTCACCCAGCGACTTGAGCGAGTGATCGGAATCGACCGCGCCCGAGAAGACCTTGAACTTGTGGTGGACCTGCGCCAGCGACATGTTTTCCTCCTCGCTCCAACTTACCCTACCGGGCGCGAGAGAATCGAGCAAGGCGGAATCGAAGCATGAAACCCACCCCGCAAGGGATCGACGAGTCCGAGGCCGAGGTCGAGTCGCACAGCCACGGAGCCCCGCGGACGATCGCGCACGCCCGCGCCGCGGTGGTGAAGGCCGCTCGGGTGTTCAAGTCGCTGGGCGACGAGGAGAGGCTCACGATCCTCGCGCTCCTCTCGGACGGCGAGCTCTGCGTCACGGAGATCGCCGACGCCACGAAGAGCGAGCTGTCGACGGTGTCCCAGCGGCTTCGCCTTCTGCGCACGGAGGGCCTCATCGCCCGGCGGCGGAACGGCAAGCACATTTACTACGACCTCGCGGACGGCCACGTGAGGGAGCTCGTGTTGAACGCCCTCGCCCACGCGAACGAATAGAGACACGTGCTGCCCGGCGTCCTCCCCGACGGCCGTCTGCCGCTCTTCCTCCTCACGGGCTTCCTCGGCAGCGGCAAGACGACGCTCCTCAACGGGCTCCTCCGGAGCCCCGACCTCGCGCACACCGCCGTCCTCATGAACGAGTTCGGCGAGATCGGCATCGACAACCTCCTCGTCTCGGAGATCCGCGACGAGCTCGTGCTCCTGGAGTCGGGCTGCGTCTGCTGCGAGTACCTGGGCGACCTCTCGGGAGCGATCCAGAACCTCTTCGCCAAACGCGAAGCGGGCGAGATCCCCCAGTTCACGCGGCTCGTGCTCGAGACGACGGGCCTCGCGGACCCCGCGCCCATCCTCGACACGCTCCTCAACGATCTCGGCATCGTGCTGCTCCTCTACCTCGACACCGTGATCGTCACCGTGGACGCCGTGTTCGGTCTCGAGCAGCTCGTGGAGCACCCGGAGGCCGTGAAGCAGGCGGCCCTCGCCGACCGCATCGTCCTCACGAAGACCGATCTGGCCGTGCCCGAAACGAGAGACGAGCTCGTTGCCGCGCTCCGGCGCCTGAACCCCACCGTGCCCATCGTGCCCGTCGTGCTCGGCGAGGTCTCCCCCGAGGCGCTCCTCGGCGCGAGCCTCATGGACGCCGAAGCCCGCAAGGAGCGGCTCGGGCAGTGGGTCGCGGGCCTCGACCTCCCGTCCGCTCCCGAGCCCGTGCACGCGCACGGGGTTCACGGCCCTCACGATGCGGCCGTGCGGAGCTTTTCGGTGCGCTTCGACGAGGCCGTGGACTTCTCGCTCTTCGCGCGGTTCTTCTCACATCTCACGCAGGAGGAATCCCCGCGTCTCCTCCGCGTGAAGGGCCTCCTCCGCATCGCGGGAGACGAGGAGCGCCCGCTCGTCGTCCAGGCCGTCCAGCGCGTGCTCTACCCCACGCAGCGCTTGCCGGTGTGGCCCACGCCCGACCGCACGTCGCGCCTCGTGTTCATCGCGAAGAACCTCTCGGCCGAACGCGAGCACGAGATCCGCACGGAGCTTGGCACGATCGTCGCGGAAACGAAGGCGAGGGCGCTCGCGAAACCCACGCCCCGTGAGCCCCTGCGGGAGCCGCCTCCGCCCGCGCCCGGCCTCTTCGAGCGACTCCGGCGGCACTTCTCGCGGCACCCTCGTTAAACTCCCTGAAAAAGGAGACCGACGATGGCGAAGAGCGCGACCGACTGGCTGGGCGATGAGGCGAAGTCCCTTCTCGAGTACACGTGCACGGGCATTCCGAAGGAGACGCTCCACCTCCCCGGCGGTGACTTCGTCGATCGCATCTTCATGGCCACCGACCGCAACAACCGCGTGCTCGGAAACCTCGCGTGGCTCCTCAACGCGGGCCGTCTCGCGGGCACCGGGTACGTGTCGATCCTGCCCGTCGACCAGGGCATCGAGCACTCGGCCGCGGCCTCCTTCGCGCCCAACCCCATCTACTTCGACCCCGAGGCCATCGTGAAGCTCGCGATCGAAGGGGGCTGCAACGGCGTCGCGTCGACTCTCGGCGTCCTCGGCGCGGTGGCGCGGAAGTACGCGCACAAGATTCCGTTCATCGTGAAGCTCAACCACAACGAGCTCCTCACGTATCCCAACAAGTACGACCAGCGCCTGTTCGCCACGGCCGAGCAGGCCTACGACATGGGCGCGGCCGCCATCGGCGCGACGATCTACTTCGGCTCGGAGGAATCCTCCCGGCAGATCGAGGAGATCAGCGCGGCGTTCGCCACGGCGCACGAGCTGGGCATGGCGACGATCCTCTGGTGCTACACGCGGAACAACGCATTCAAGAAGGACGGCGTCGACTACCACGAGTCCGCCGACCTCACGGGCCAGGCGAACCACCTCGGGGTGACGATCCAGGCCGACATCATCAAGCAGAAGCTCGCGACCAACAACGGCGGGTTCAATGCGATCGCGTTCGGCAAGACCCACAAGGACGTCTACGGAAAGCTCACGACGGACCACCCCATCGACCTCTGCCGCTGGCAGGTCGTGAACTGCTACATGGGCCGCCAGGGCCTCATCAACTCGGGCGGCGCGTCGGGCAAGGACGACGTCCGCGAGGCCGTGAAGACGGCCGTCATCAACAAGCGCGCCGGCGGCATGGGCCTGATCTCGGGGCGCAAGGCGTTCCAGA
>CAZXSG010000168.1:0-7451 GCA_964643185.1 uncultured Holophagales bacterium | reverse complement strand
GGACGAGGTGCGCCCGCTCTCGGGCGCCGTCGCGCTCGTGGCGATTCTTTTCATCATCGTCGTCGCGCTCGCGGTGCTCGGCTTCGTGGTCGTGCACGCGCTCGCGGAGAGCCCCTGGGGCACGTTCACGATCGCCGCCTCGATCCCCATCGCGCTCCTCATGGGGCTCTGGCTTTACCGCATTCGTCCGGGGAAGGTGGGAGAGGCGAGCGCCGCGGGCGTCGCGCTCCTGCTCCTCGCGGTCGTGGGCGGCGCGTGGCTGTCTCCGGGTCAGCCCCTCGCCTCGTGGGCGCCGTTCTTCACGCTCTCGAAGGACGGCATCACCACGTCGATCGCGATCTACGGCTTCATCGCGTCGGTGCTCCCCGTGTGGATGCTGCTCTGCCCGCGTGACTACCTCTCGAGCTACATGAAGGTGGGCACGATCGCTCTCATCGTGGGCACGGTGCTCATCGTGCAGCCCACCATCCAGGCCCCCGCGCTCTCCGCGTTCGTCACCGGGGCCGGGCCCATCATCAAAGGGCCGCTCTTCCCGTTCGTCTTCATCACGATCGCGTGCGGAGCGATATCGGGTTTCCACTCGCTCGTCTCCTCGGGCACGACGCCGAAGATGCTCGACCGGGAAACCCACGCGCGGCCCATCGGCTACGGCGCGATGCTCATGGAGAGCCTCGTGGGCGTCACGGCGCTCATCGCGGCCTGCGCTCTCGCCCCCTCGGACTACTACCAGATCAACATGGGCCCCGAGGCGTTCTCGAAGCTCATCGCGAAGATGGACCTCGGCGAGAGCCATCTCGGCGAGCTGTCGGCGATGGTGGGCGAGCCGCGCCTCGCGGGGCGCACGGGCGGCGGCGTCTCCCTCGCGGCCGGCATCGCGCAGATCTTCGGGGACATCCCGTTCCTGCGCTCGGCGATGGCGTTCGTCTACCACTTCGTGATCATGTTCGAGGCGCTCTTCGTGCTCACCACGATCGACACGGGGACGCGCATCGCTCGTTTCCTCGTGCAGGAGCTCGTCGCGCGGTTCTCGCCCCGCTTCGGCCGTCAGGACTTTCTGCCGGGAACGATCCTCGCGAGCGCCCTCGTCGTCGGCGCGTGGAGCTTCTTCATCTACACGGGCTCGATCCTCACGCTCTGGCCCATGTTCGGCATCGCGAACCAGCTCCTCGCGGTGGTGGCGCTCGCGGTGGGCACCACGGTGCTCGTGAACGAAGGCCGCTCGCGCTACGCGTGGATCACGATCGCGCCGATGATCTTCGTGGGCACCACGACGCTCACGGGCGGCTTCCTTTCGATCACCAACATCTTCCTGCCCATGACGAAGTCTCCGGCCGACGCGTGGAAGGGAATGATCAACACCGGCCTCACGGCGATCATGATGACGGCCGTCGTCGTGATCCTCGTGGACGCGATCCCTCGCTGGGTTCGCGCCTGGCGTGGCGGACGGCCGGAAACCCTGAAGCTCCTCGAGATCGGAACGTAGAATGAGAGCGCGCGAGGTGTGAGTACGTGCCGCCCCGGAGCCTGACGATCTTCTTCCCCTGCTACAACGACGCGGCGACCATCGGGTCGCTGGTCGCGGGAGCGCATCTCGTGGGTCAGGAGGCGAAGCTCGACCTCGAGATCCTCGTGGTGGACGACGGCTCCAAGGACAACAGCCGCGAGATCCTGGAAGGTCTGAAGAGCGTCTATCCCGAGCTGAAGACGGTCTTCCACGAGGTGAACCGGGGCTACGGCGGAGCGATCCGGAGCGGCATCGAAAACGCCCGCGGCGAGCTCGTCTTCTACACCGACGGCGACGGGCAGTACGACGTCCTCGAGCTGAGGAGGCTCCTGCCCGCGATGCAGGAGGGCGTCGACGTGGTGAACGGCTACAAGATCGACCGCTCGGATCCGCTCCACCGCATCGTGATCGGCAAGGTCTATCTCATGCTCATGCGGCTCCTCTTCCAGTTCCGGGTGCGTGACGTGGACTGCGATTTCCGGCTCATGAGGAAGAGCGCGCTCTCGCTCGTGACGCTGCACCACTCGAGCGGCGTCATCTGCCTGGAGCTCGTGAAGAAGCTCGAGATCGCCGGCTGCCGCTTCGTGGACTTCCCGGTGTACCACTACCACCGCCAGCACGGCCGCTCGCAGTTCTTCAATTTTCCGCGGCTCTGGGCGACCGGAGTGAACATCCTGAAGCTGTGGTGGGAGATCCAGGTGAAACGGCAGACTCCGCGCAACGTCGCCCATCCGGCCGTGCCGCGCACGCGACCCTCGCTCGAGGCCCCGTGAACGTCCCGTTCCTGGATCTCGCGCGGTATCTCCCTGGAGAGAAAGAGCGGCTCGCTCTGGCCGCCGAGCGCGTGCTCGCTCGCGGGAGGTTCGTGCTGGGCCCGGAGGTCGAGGCGTTCGAGCAGGAGTTCGCGTCGTTCGTGGGTGCTGCGTACGCCGTGGGTGTGGCGAACGGAACCGACGCCATCACGCTCGGCCTCACCGCGCTGGGAGTCGGGGCGGGCGACGAGGTCCTCACGGTCTCGATGACCTGCGCGCCGACGGCCACGGGAATCCTCCGCGCGGGCGCGACGCCCGTCTTCGTCGACGTCTGCGACGAGGACCTCACGATGGATGCGGCGCTCCTCGAGGAGGCCCTCACCGAGGCGACCCGCGCGATCGTGCCGGTGCATCTCTACGGACGGCCCGCGGCCATGGAGGAGCTCCGCTCGTTCGCTTCCGCGCACGGCCTCGCGCTCTTCGAAGACTGCGCGCAGGCGCACGGCACGCGGCTCCTTGGCCGAGGGGCCGGCACGTTCGGCAACGGTGCGTCGTGGAGCTTCTACCCCACCAAGAACCTCGGCGCGATCGGCGACGGGGGAGCGGTGACGACCGACGATCCCGAGATCGCGGCCCGGCTGAAGCGTCTGAGGCTCTACGGCTACGCGACCCGCAACGACTCCCAGGAGCTGGGCTGGAACAGCCGGCTGGACGAGCTGCAGGCGGCGTTCCTGCGCGAGCGTCTCGCGCTCCTGCCCGAAGCGAACGCGCGGCGCGCCGCGATCGCCGCGCGCTACGACGCCGCTCTTTCGAGCGTCGTGCGGACGCCCCGGACGCCGACGGAGGATCAGCTCGACGCGCATCACCTCTACGTGGTGCGCGTGCCGGATCGGGATGCCTTCCGCGCGCGGCTCGCGGAGCGGGGTGTGGGCACCGACGTCCACTATCCGCGGGCGGTGCACGAGCAGCCCACGTTCGCGTCGCTGCCCGGCCTGTCGCTACCCGTCACGGAGGCCGCCTCGGCCGAGGTCGTGTCCCTGCCGTGCTACCCGATGCTTCGCGACGACGAGGTCGACGCCGTCATCGACGGGGTGTTGGCCTAGGTTCTAGCCTCCACCGGAGAGATCGGCCCAGCGGTCGTAGAGCCGCGCGATCGCGGTCTCGGCGTCGCTGATCTCCTTGGCGAGCGTCACGAGGCGCGGGGCGTCGGACATCACCTTGGGATCCTCGAGCAGGTTGCGCAGAGCCTCGAGGGCCTGCTCGGCCGTGAGGATGCGGCCCTCGATTCCGGCCAGCTCGCGCTGCTCCTGAAAGCTCAGACGCTTGGCGGGCGGAGGCGCGGGCTTGGCGACAGGCGCGGGCGCCGGCTGGGCGGGGGCGGTCTTCTTGCCCGCCTTCGTGGCCTTCACCCACGCCTCCCACTGCTCGAGCCCCGCGAGCTTCTCGACCGTCTGCACGCCGTCCTCGCCCTTGCCGAAGGCCAGCAGCTCGCTCGTCACGCGGTCCAGGAACGCGCGGTCGTGCGTCACGAGGATGAGAGCGCCGGGGAAATCGGTGAGGCTGTCCTCGAGAACGTTCAGCGTCTCGAGGTCCAGGTCGTTCGTGGGCTCGTCGAGGACGAGGAGGTTCGCGCTCTTGAGCATGAGCCGCGCGAGGAGGAGGCGGCTCTGCTCGCCGCCCGAGAGCCGGCCCACCTTCACGTCCATCTGCTCGGCCCGGAACAGGAACCGGTCCAGGTAGCTCCGCACGTGGAGGAAGCGGCCGCGGTAGTCCACCTGGTCCCCGTGCGGCGCGATGGTCTTGACGAGGGAGACCTCGGGATCCAGCGACTCGCGGCCCTGCTCGAAGAACGCCACGGAGAGGCCGTCGGCCCGCATGATGCTTCCCGTGTCGGGCGTCTCCTGCCCGAAGAGAACACGCAGCAGCGTGGACTTGCCGCAGCCGTTCGCGCCGAGGAGGCCGATGCGGCTTCCCGGCCCGATGGTGAGGTCGAGGTTCGAGAAGAGCGTGCGCTCGCCGTACGACTTCGAGATGCCCTCGGCCACGAGCAGGCGCTTGGGCGCGCGGCCGGTGTCGCCGAAGTCGAGGCGGGCCTTGCCCTTGCGGTTCCGGGTCTCGAGCTCGGCCACCTCGGCCGTGAGGTCGCCCGCGCGCTGGATGCGGGCCTGCTGCTTCGTGGTGCGGGCCTTGGCGCCCCGCTTCAGCCACTCCGTCTCGCGGCGGAGCGTGTTGCGCAGCGACGTCTCGCGGCTCTCCTGTCCGGCCAGGAGCTCTTCCTTGGCGGCCAGGAAGTCGCCGTAGTTGCCCGGCACCGAGAAGAGCCCGCCCGGGTTTCGCCGGTCGAGGTCCAGGATCCTCGTCGCGACGCGCTGCAGGAACATGCGGTCGTGCGTGATCGTGACGGTCGCGAACGGCGCTCGCGCGATGAGCCCTTCGAGCCACACGATGCTGTCGACGTCGAGGTGGTTCGTGGGCTCATCGAGGAGCAGGAGGTCGGGCTGGCGCACCAGCTCGCGGGCGAGCGCGACGCGCTTCTTTTGCCCGCCCGAGAGGGTCGACACGAGGCTCTCGCCGTTGACGGCCTCTGTGGTGAGGTCCAGCTTGGCGAGGGCCTCGTCGGCCCGGAGCTCGGCCTCCCACTCGTGGTCGTCGCCGTGCGCGTAGGCGCCCTCCATCACGGTGGAGTGCACCGTCGCGCCCTCCCTGAAGACGGGCACCTGCGACACGAACCCCACGAGGAGCCCGTTCTGGAACGAGACGGTCCCCTCGTCGGGCGGCAGCTCTCCCGCGAGGATCGAGAGGAGCGTGGACTTGCCGGCGCCGTTCGGACCGATCAGCCCGATGCGCTCGCCGGTGTCGACTCCGAGGGAGATGGACGAAAACAGCGCTCGCGCGCCGAAGGACTTCGAAATTTCGTGAGTGCTGACGAGAACGGCCACGCGGCGACCTTAACAGGCCTTTCCGGGGACCGTAATTTTCGCTAGCGTAGAGGGATGATGACGACTCTCGACACGCCGCTCTCGTCCAACGAGTACGCGCCCGCGTTCGCCGGGTACCTCTCGCGGTTCCCCGAGGGGCCCGTCCTCGAGGCGCTGCAGTCCCAGATCGACCTGTTCGTGTCGCTCACCCGGAACCTCGGAGAGGTGAAGGAGACGTATGCCTACGCCGAAGGCAAGTGGAGCGTGCGCGAGGTGCTCGGCCACCTCGTCGACACGGAGCGGGTGATGGGCTATCGCGCGCTGGCCATCGCTCGCGGCGAAACGGGCTCTCTCCCGGGGTTCGACGAGGATCTCTACGCGGCGAACGCTCCGTGGAAGGACATCCCGCTCCTCACGATCGCCGAGGAGTTCAAGGGCCTGAGGTGGAGCCACGTGATCTTCTTCCGCAACCTCACGGCGGAGGCCGCGGTGCGTATCGGCACGGCGAACGGGAACCCCGCCTCGCCTCGCGCGCTCGGCCGCATCCTCGTGGGGCACATGCGGCACCACTTCGCGGTGCTGGACGAACGTTACGGTGTAAGGCCGCTTTAGCGATCCTGGGGGTTTCTCGATCCCCCCAGGCCCCCCACCGGGGATCAGCCCACCCAGAGCCAGTTCACGAATCGCACCACGTAGAGCGCCTGCAGGACGGCGCAGATCGCGAGAACCCCGGCGAGGAGCGGCTTGCGCCCTTCGAAGAGCCCCGCGAGAGCCGCGAATGCGGGAAACGCGACGAGCACGTAGCGACCGCCCGACTCCCGCGTCCCCGTGAGGATCACGATGGCGACGCAGAGCGCGACGTAGATTCCTTCGGGCCAGAGCGGCGGACGCCTCTTCACGAGCACGACCGCGAGCACGAGGAAGAGCAGGAGCATTCCGGCCTCGACCATCTGGATCTTGCGGAGCGGACCGACCGTGAGGTCCTGGAGGATTTCGCGCGCGAAGAGAAGCGGCCCGTCGATCACCGTCTTGGCCTCTTTGGCCCAGTTGTGCTGCGCCTTCGAGAAAAGCAGAGGATCCCCGAAGCGCACGGCGAAATAGGCCATGAAGGCCGCGAAGCCCGCGGCCGGCCCGAGCGCGACGCCGATGGACTTCAACGGCTTTCGTTCCGCGCGGTACACGGCGAGGCCGATGAGCGGGACGAGAAGAAGACCCGAGATGCGCGTGAGCCCGGCCAGGAAGCCCGCGACGAACGCGACGAACGCCGCGAACGGCAAGCCGGGCCGGTCCGACTCGGCGGCCTCGAGGGCGAGGAGCGAGAGAAAGAGCACGAGCGATTCGGTGTACACGGCCGCGAAGAAGAACGACGGCGGAAAGAGGAGCAGCAACGAGAGCGCGGGGAGCACGAGGTCCTCTCCGAAGCGGCGCCTCACGAAGCGCGCGAAAAGCGGGAGCGAGCCGAGGAACGCCAAAGCCGAGACGAGGGCTCCGGCGCGCGTGGTCTCGAGTCCTGTGAGCGCGCCGACTCCGCGCACGAGCATCGGGTAGAGCGGGAAGAACGCGTGGTTCGTCTGCTGGGAGACCTCGGTGGGCGGTGCCTCGTAGCCCTTCTCGGCGAGGCCCGCGTACCAGCCCGAGTCCCAGCGTGCGAGGGGGATCGCCCGCGCCGCGAAGTCCGCGCTCCAGCTCGTGGGGTGACCGGGGAGCTTGGGAAGCACGTCCCGCGCGACGAAGGCGAGCGTCCAGATCCACGCCAGCCAGAGAAAACCGAGGAACAGGACCTTCCGGGGCGTCACGGCTTTCGGCCCGTCTTCGTGACCTCGAGGAACCTCGAGATCGAGGTGGCGTCCTCCTGGGTGACTCCGTAGAGCCAGAGTCCGAGGATGGGTGTCCGGCCGCGCGCGCTGCCCACGAGCGTCACCTCGAGATGGAACGGCGTGCCTTCGGGCAGCCCGAATTCCTTCCAGGGATCGAGCACGAGGAAGGGAACGCCGGGCAGCGCGCGGCTCTCGCGCTTCAGCTCGCGGCCCGAAGCGTCGAGGAACCGGAGGTCCACGAGAAACGGCGTCGTCTCCCGCTCGGTCCACGGCAGCGTGAAGCAGAGCTGGCTGCGTTCCCGGCCGTCGCGCACGAACGGGCCCGCACGAAGGGTCTCCCCCTCGCGCGCGAGAGCGGCCCCTGGCACTGCCGGAACCGTGGGCGGGGGCAGGAGGCTGCCGGCCCGGCGGCGGCCGCGAAACGGGGCCGGCGCCCCCAACGGGGCCCCGGAATCGAACG
>CAZXSG010000167.1:0-7462 GCA_964643185.1 uncultured Holophagales bacterium | reverse complement strand
GGACCCGGGGTGTGGAAGACGAAGAGCGGGGGGAATGGGATGGGGCCGCCACGGGCGATGGACGCGGCGAGCACCGCGGGGGGGGAGGACGGCCGGAGCGACTCGCGGATGCGCGCCCGCAACATCGCGATCACCCTGCGGGTTCCGAGCCTCTTCTTCTCCGCCACGAGCGGAGTTGCCGGATCGGGAGGGGTGTAGGGACTCGGCGGACTGCTCATCGCGCCTTGCGGGGCCTCGCGACGGGCTCCGAGACCCCGGGGCGGGAGGGTTGGAAGTGGTCGAAGCCGGCGTCGGGCAGGGGCTCTTCACGGGCTCCGTCTCTCACCACGACGAAGGCTCCGGGTGTCATCTGGCCGATGGCCCGGAGCGCGAACCGGGCCGCGAGCCGCTCCACGACGGCGAGCCGTTTTTTCGGCACGGTGAAGAGGAGCCCGAAATCCTCCCCGCCGAAGAGCGCCGCCGCGCGAGGCTCGAGCGCGATTCCCGCGGGCAGCTCCTCGAGCGTGGAGTCGACGGGGACGCGGGCCAGGTCCACGGCGGCGCCGCAGCCCGAAGCGCGGCACAGGCGGTGGAGGTCGCGGGCGAGCCCGTCGGACAGGTCCATCGCGGCCGAGGCCACGGACGCGCCGTCGCCCTCCGCGAGCGCCTGCCCGAGCTCGATCATCGGTCGCGGGCTCGTCTGGTGCCTTATCAAACGCACGAGGTCGGCCGCGGGCGGTGCCACGAGCCTTCGGCCCGCGGGGTTCGTGAGCGTGCCGGCGGCGGAAACCCGATATCCCGCCTCGAGGAGCGCGAGCCCACCGGCCGCGGCCCCCAGCGTTCCCGAGACGAAGAGGATGTCGCTGGCCGAGGCCCCGCTCCGGGTGAGGAGGCGCGGCCCCGCGGGCCGGCCCACGGCCGTCACCGAAACAAACGCAGTTGCCGAGGAGGTGAGGTCTCCGCCCACGATCGCGACCTGGTACTCGCCCGCGATCTCCTCGAGGCCGTCGAGGAGACCGTCCAGGAAACCCGGCGGGGTCTCGCGCGGAAGGCCCAGCGTGAGGAGCGCGACGACGGGGGTCGCACCCATGGCCGCGAGGTCCGAGAGGCTGGCGGCGAGCGCCTTGCGGCCCAGCGCGTGGGGATCCGCATCGCTACGGAAATCCACGTCCTCGACGAGGGTGTCGGTGGTGAGCACGGCGTCGCCCGCGAGCCGCACCACGGCGGAGTCGTCGCCCACGCCGATCCGCACGTCGCGCCGCCGGGTCGCGAAGCGCGTCGCGAAGAGCTCGAGGAGCGCGGCCTCGCTGGGGAGCGTGGGCTTGGGTTTCATTTCCGGGCTCTGCCTGCAACGGCTTTCTTCGGGGATTTCTTCCGGGCCGGGAGCTTGCGCCCCTTGCCGAGAAGGGCGGCGCCGAGGACGTCGTCCACGGTCTTCGCGAACACGAACGTCAGCTCCTTGCGGAGCTCCTCGGGGATCTCCTCGAGGTCCCGCTCGTTCGGCTTCGGGAGGATCACGGTCTTGATGCCGGCCCGGCGCGCCGCCAGGACCTTTTCCTTGACGCCGCCGATGGGGAGCACCTCGCCGCGGAGCGTGATCTCGCCCGTCATCGCGACGTCGCGGCGCACGGCCCGCTTGCTGAAGATCGAGACGAGCACGGTCGCCATGGTGACGCCGGCGGAGGGGCCGTCCTTGGGGATCGCTCCCTCGGGCACGTGCACGTGGAGGTCGTGCGTCTCGAAGTACTTTTCGGGAATGCCCAGCTCGGCTGCGCGGGAACGGGCCAAGGTGAGCGCGGCCTGAGCGCTCTCTTTCATCACGTCGCCGAGCTGCCCCGTGAGCTGCAGGCGCCCTTTTCCGGGCACCGCGCGGGCCTCGATGATGAGGACGTCGCCACCCACGGCCGTCCAGGCGAGACCCGTCGCCGCGCCCACCTGATCCACCGAGAGGGCCTCGTCCTGGCGGAAGCGGGGTATGCCGAGCAGCTTCTCGGCGGTCTTCGCGTCGACCTTGACCTTCTTGGTGTCCTCTGACGCGTGCCGCACGGCCACCTTGCGGCAGCACGAGCCGATCTCGCGCTCGAGGTTCCGGAGGCCCGCCTCGCGTGTGTAGCTCTCGATCACCTTGCGGAGTCCGTCGTCGGTGAACGAAATCGCGCCGTCGGGCAGGCCGTTCTCCTTCGACTGCTTCGGTACGAGGTGGCGGCGCGCGATGGAGAGCTTCTCCTCGAGCGTGTAGCCCGAGAGGCGGATGACCTCCATGCGGTCCACGAAGGCCGGCTGAATGGTGTCGAGCACGTTGGCCGTGGTGATGAAGAGAACCTTCGAGAGGTCGTACGAGACCCCGAGGTAGTGGTCGCGGAACGCCTTGTTCTGCTCGGGGTCCAGCACCTCGAGGAGCGCCGACGACGGATCGCCGCGGAAATCCGCGCCGATCTTGTCCACCTCGTCGAGCACGAACACGGGGTTCGAGGTGCCGGCCGTCTGGAGGCCCTGCACGATGCGGCCGGGCAGCGCGCCCACATAGGTGCGCCGGTGGCCGCGGATCTCGGCCTCGTCGCGCACGCCGCCGAGGGAGAGGCGCACGAACTTGCGGTCGAGGGAGCGGGCGATGGACCGTCCGAGCGAGGTCTTGCCGACGCCCGGCGGGCCGACGAAGCAGAGGATCGGGCCCTTGGACTCGGGAGCGAGCTTCCTCACCGCGAGGAACTCGATGATGCGTTCCTTGATCTTCACGAGGTCGTAGTGGTCCTCGTCGAGGATCGTGCGGGCCCGGGCGAGATCGAGGTTGTCTTCAGAGGTGACGCCCCAGGGGAGGCCCGTCATCCAGTCGAGGTACGTGCGCAGCATCGCGTTCTCGGCGGAGTCGGGGTTGCCGCGCTCGAGCCGCTTGATCTGCTTCTCGATCTCCTGCGCGGCCTCCTCGGGGACCTTCTTCTCGACGATCTTGGCGCGGTAGGCGGCGATCTCCTCGGCGATGTCGTCGGTCTCGCCGAGCTCCTGCTGGATCGCCTTGAGCTGCTGCCTCAGGAAGTACTCGCGCTGCGACTTGTCGATCTCGCTCTTGGCAGCGCCCGAGATCTCCTGCTGAACGGTGAGAACCCGCACTTCCCGTCCCAGGATCTCCACGACCGCCCGGAGGCGCTCTTCGGCGGGAACGGTCTCGAGGATGCGCTGGGCCTCGTCGGCCTTCAGCTCGAGGTTCGAGGCGGCCAGGTCGGCGAGGCGGGCGGGGTCGTCGAGCGTGCCGGCGACGAGCATCACCTCGGGCGATATCGGTTTCCCCAGGTTGACGGTCTTCTCGAGCTGCTCCTTCACCGAGCGCACGAGCGCCTCGATCTCCTCCGAGGAGGGAACCGGAGTCTCGGGCTCGGCGACGCGGGTGACCTTGGCCCTGAGGCACGGGCCGTCGGTGAGGATCGACTCGATCTTCACGCGGGAGAGGCCCTGCACGAGGAGGCGGATGCGTCCGTCGGGAAGCTTGAGCATCCTCATGATGGCCGCCGCGGTGCCCATGCCGTAGAGCTCCTCGGGCTTGGGCTCCTCTACCGAGGCGTCGCGCTGCGCGACGAGGAGGAGCAGCCTCTGCTCCGCGAGCGCCGCGTCCACCGCGGCGATGGAGCGGTCCCGCGAGACGGAGAGCGGAACGATCACATAGGGAAAGAGCACGACGTCCTTCAGCGGAAGGACCGGCAGAAAGTCCGGCAGAACGAGGGTCTCGCCCTGCGCGGGGGTGAGCTCGGATGGGGTCATTTCGCTTTCGGAGCGCTCTTGGACGAGCGTATGGGGATGTGCTTCTTGGGCGGCGAGCGGCGGGGCACGAGGAGCGTGAGGAGACCGTCGGAATAGGACGCCTCGGCGCCCTCGGGCTCGGGATCCTCGGGCAGCTCGAGGGATCTTTCGAACGGGCCCGCGATGCGCTCGACGCGCAGGAAGCGTCCGCCCTTGGCCTCCGTGATGCGGCGCTCGCCGCGCACGGTCACGACGCGGCCGGAGACCTCCACGGAGAGCTTCGACGCATCGGCGCCCGGAATCTCGTACACGAGGCGGAAGACCTTGCCGTCGTCCACGACGTCGAGGGGCGGCAGCACCGACGGCGGCTCGTCCTCTCCGGGGCCTGACGAACGCGTGAGGAAAACGAACGGGGCCCGCGCGGGCTTTCTGGATGCCGGCATGTCACGTCCTCGTTGCGGGAACCTGGGCCTTGCCCAGGAGGTGCTTCAGCTCGTCCACGAAGTCGCCCAGGTCCTCGAACCGCCGATACACCGATGCGAAGCGCACGTAGGCCACTTGGTCGAGGTCCTTGAGGCGTTCCATCACGCGGTTCCCGATCTCCTCGGTGCCCATCTCGCGCGTCCCGCTCGCGTGAATCGCCGATTCGATCTCCTCGGTGATGCGCTCGAGGTCACCCGTTGCGACGGGCCGCTTCTCGCAGGCCCTCACCAGGCCACGCATCAGCTTCTGGCGGTCGAAGGCTTCGCGACGGCCGTCCTTCTTGACGACCATGACCGGGATCTCCTCGACCGTTTCGTACGAGGTGAAGCGCCGCGTGCAGGCGCCGCACTCGCGGCGCCTGCGGATGACCGCACCCTCGCGGCTCTCTCTCGAGTCCACGACACGGTCATCGGACGAACCGCAAAAGGGACAGCGCACAGGCCGTAGCTTACGCGGCCTTTCCGGCGTCTCCGCCCGGCTCCGCGGCCTTTCCGTCGCTCTCGTTCGCGAGCTTCCCGAGGCTGAGCCCAGTGGCGACGAGACACACGAGGCCGATCAAGGTCACCGGGACGAACGAGATCGCGTGCGACACGAGAGCCATGGCCGCGGCGACGTTCCGGTCCACGCCATAGAACGCGGTGAGCGCGTAGGTGATCGCGGCGTGGTACCCGCCCACCCCTCCCGGCGTCGGGATCGCGAGCCCGAGGACCGACCAGGTGAGGACGAAGAACGCCACGGGAAAGGGCTGGTCGATCCCGAACGCCCGGAGCGAGGCATACACCTGGACGCAGAGGGCGAGCCACAGCGAGATCGACGCGGCGGCGATCACGAGCGCGTCCTTGGCCGAGTGGACGCCGCCCAGGCCCGAGAGGAACGCATGGGCGAGGGACTCGACGCGGGGCCGGATCCTCCTGGGGACGAATCGCAGGAAGACTCCGAGGCGCTCGGGCTTGCGGGCCAGGAACACCGCCACGAGGAGCCCCACGAACGCGACGGCGCCCACGAGAAATGCCGAGCCCCGGAGCTTGGCGAAACGGGAGGCCTCGGCCTCCCCGACGCCCGAGGGCACCCAGCCGAGCGCGTAGACCACGAAGAGGAGGATCACGGAAAGGAGATCCAGGAGGCGTTCGAACGCCACGGAGGCGAGCACCGGCGCGAACGGGAGCTTGAGCCGGTCCGCGAGGACGTAGGGCTTCACGACCTCGCCGGCCCGGGCGGGGAGGAGCGTCGACGCCGCGAACCCGATGGTCGTCGCGACGTTCGCGTCGCGCTGCGGCACGCGCCCCACCGTCTGGAGGAGCACCGTCCAGCGCCAGGAGCGAAAGGGGAGCGTCGCCACCGAAATGAAGAGCGCCAGCGCGAGCCAGCCGGCATGCGCCTCCCCGATGGCATGGCCGACGGCGGCGAAGTCCAGCGAGCGGAAAAAAAAGAAGAGCAGCAGCCCCGCGAGCGCGAGGGAGACCGCGATCTTGATGGCTCGCGACCTGCGGGGATTCGTCACCCTCGAATGTTAGCCTGAGGTCATGCGCGTGTTCTTCGACCCCGTGGCGCTCCGGCACGACACGGGACCCCACCATCCCGAGAACAAGGAGCGCCTCGCGGTCTGCGTTGCCGGGCTCGAGAACGCGGGCGCCGAGGTGTCGGCTCCGGAGTCACCGGCCAGAACGCTCGCCTCCGTCGAGAACGTGCACGCGCCGGGCTACGTGAGGCGCCTCTCGGGCACCTGCGCGATGTCGCCGCCACAGGCGCGGGACCGCACGTTCAGCCTCTTCGATTCCCCCGACAATCCCATTTCCCGCGCCACGTTCCAGGCCTCGCTCCGCACCGCGGGGCTGGGGCTCGCCGCGGTGGACTCGGTGCTCGAGGGCGGCCCGCCGGTTTTCGTCACGATGCGGCCGCCGGGGCATCACGCCCTCGCCGAGGAGGCCATGGGCTTCTGCTTCCTCAACGGCGTCGCGATCGCCGCCCGGGATCTCGTGGAGAACGCGGGGGCGACCCGCGTGCTCATCGCCGATTTCGACGTGCATCACGGAAACGGCACGCAGGACATCTTCTGGGAGGACGGCCGGGTCGCGTACCTCTCCGTCCACCGGTCGCCCTTCTATCCGTATTCCGGGGCCGTCGACGAGGAGGGCGAAGGCCAGGGGCGGGGCACCACGCGCAACGTGCCGATCGCCGGGGGGGCTTCGGAGGAGACGTACGTGGGGGGCTTCCTCGCGGCCCTCGAGTCGCTCGCCGAGCGGTTCCGGCCCGAGTTCGTGCTGGTGAGCGCGGGGTTCGACGCTCACCGCTCGGACCCCCTCGGCGGCATGCACGTGACCGAGCACGGGTTCTACGAGATGACCCGCCGTCTCCGCGAGGTGGCCGACGTTTTCGCAGGAGGCCGCGTGGTGTCTTTCCTCGAAGGCGGGTACGACCCGGATGCCGTCGCGGCCTCCGCCGTGGCCCATCTGCGGGCGCTGCAGCGGCTTCCCGAGAGGGCCTCCGATTGACTTTCCTTTTCCGGGGCCTCTAAAATCTGTGCGTAGCCATCCCTAGAAAAAGCTCTTCGTGGACCCATGGAGGATTTCTGATGAAGCTCAAGGCTCTGCTCCTCCCGGCGATCGTTGCGGGCCTCGCCAGCTCTCCCGATGCCATTGCGCAGTGCCCCGCTCAGAACCTCGGAACCATCGAGCAGCCGGCGCCGAATGCGCTGGTCTCGGGTTTCGTACGCGTAACGGGGTTCGCGCTGAACGGGAATCTGATCTCGAACGTCGATCTCTTCATCGACGGGCAGGCGGATGCGAACCGGGTGACGGCACCGGGAGGGGCGAACATCAACCTTCCCAGGCCCGACGTGACCCAGGCACTCCCGCAGTACCAGGGCTCCCCGGGGCGCCATCCCGGCTACGAGATGTCGTTCAAGGCGGCGAACTACGCCAACGGAACGCACACCGTCAACGTGCGCATCACCGATGTGACGGGCTGCTCGTATTTCCTCGAGCCGCGCACCGTGCGGGTGGACAACGCCCGCAACCAGCCGCCCTTCGGTAATGTGGATCTCCCGCTGCCCGACTCCTCCGTGGGCGACACGGGCGTCATCCACATCGTGGGCTGGGCGCTCGACGACCGGCGCATCAACCACGTCGAGGTCTACGTCGACGATCTCCAGGAGCGCCAGGCGGTCACGGGCATCCACCGGCCCGACGTCGCGGCCTACTACCCCGACACGACGGCCTCGATCGTCGCGGGCTTCGTCGCGAACCTCGACTCCACGCGCCTCACGAAC
>CAZXSG010000166.1:0-7478 GCA_964643185.1 uncultured Holophagales bacterium | reverse complement strand
GACGGCCTCCGCGCGCATGGCCCTTGATGATGCGGGGATAAAAATCGGAGAGGCCAACCGCGACCGGATCGGCATCGTCATGGGGACGGCCTTCGGGAACACGGAGCTCAAGGTGAACAGCGCCCGAACCCTCTTCACTGAGGGACCCAACATGGTCAATCCCATCCACATGCCGAACACGGTGATGAACGCCCCCGCCGGACACGCCTCCATCGAACTGGGCTTCCGCGGCGTGAATACGACCATCAACCATCTGGCCGTCTCCGCAGAGACGGCACTCGCTTACGGCGCCATGGAGATCCGTCGCGGGGCGGCGGACGTGATCCTGGCCGGCGGAGCGGACATACTGTCACCCTTTTTCTACGAGACTCTGATCCGGTTTAAGGCTATCTCCCCGACGGGCGGTGGTGTGGAAGGGGCGAGGCCATTCGATTGCGCCCGGAACGGTCCCGTGATGGGGGAGGGGTGCGGGATCGTCTGCCTCGAGGCCGGGGAGCTCGCCGATGAACGCGGGGCTGCACCCTATGCCGAGGTGACGGGCTGGGGGGTCGTGGTCGACGGTTTCGGCCGCGGCAAGGAGCCCGGGGCGGTCTGCGGGATCGGAACGCCGGCCTCCGGACGGATCGTGAGACTCGTGGATACCGGCACGACAGTCAACGACGACCCCGTGGTGGAGTTCGTCCTCGAAGTGACGACGACGGGCGGGGAGACGTACGAGGCGCGCACGAAGGGCCTCGTCTCGCGCCTCGACATTCCTGCGGTCCAGCCGGGGCGGGTGGTGCCCGTCAAGTTCGACCCCGCGGACCGCAGCCGCGTCGCCCTGGATCTCTGGGAGTGCCCGAAGCAGAAATGAGCACCCGGCTCCCGGGAGCACTCACGAATCAATTCCCGAGGATGGCCGGGAGCTTGTAGTTGAACCCGACGTGGACGCCGGCCTTGAGGTCGGGATCCCCGAGGAGATCGGGTTTGTTGGCCCAGACGACGCCGACCGGCAGCGTGAGGTTCTCGGCGAGCTTCGCGGTGAAGGTCGCCGAGGCTTTGGCGCGGGTGGTGTTGGTCGTTCCGTCGTCTTTCCACGTATAGCTGCCGTCCGCGTCCAGCCGGAGGCTTCCGACCCCGCCGTTCCCCCGAAGATAGGTGCCGAGCACGATCGTCGCGGAGAAGTCGTTGGTCTTCGGGGACGAGAGGTTGAGGTTGTGCTCCGGCCGAACGAGACTGTAGGCGCTGTTGCGACGATAGGTGACCCTTGCGGCCAGACGAAGCTGATCGAGGACGCTCTTGCGGGCTCTCACATTCCGCAGGAACTGGGAAAACTCCTTTCCGCAGTTCTCACAGGAGGGAGCCTTGAAGCCGCTCAGGGGCATCTCGTAGGTGAGCTCGCCCTGAAACGAGTCCGTTCCCACGAGTTCGTCACGCTTCGTGTAGGCCACCCGCGCGTGGAGCTGCGGGATGGTCTGGAGCGCGGCGGGCAGCGCTTCGATGAGGTCTCGTACCCCGTGAACGTAGTCTCTGAGCGGCCCCAAGTCCGTCTCGAGCGCTTCCCGTGCCTTGGGACAGTGCTGCACGGGGATGTCGGCCGTATTCTCGTACTTGCCCGGGAAGTCCTTTCGCGCTTCGACCGTACAATCTGAGTTGTGTTTCTGTACTTTGACTGGCTGGCTGGGTTTGTCACTCGAGTTGAGCTCACCGATGGCCGCTTCGAGGTTCGAAAGGAGCTGGCTTTGTCCCCTCGTCAGTGCCACCTGCAGCGCGAGCTCATAGTCCGCGAAGTCGCCGAGCTCCTTGCGAAGCGCCTCCCGGGCGGAGTCCGAGAGAACGAGGTTCGACCCGAGCTGGGGTCTCCTGAGGAGGCCCTGGGCGAGCACGCTGGCGTTCTCGAGAGGGAGGCGCCAATCGACGCTGATCGCCGACTTTTCGTTCGTGATCTGGAGTCCGTCGACCTGAACGGATAGGAGCTTGACGAAGTTCGTCAGTGACGACGAGAAGTCGCGGCCCGTGTCCGGACCAGAATTCGAAGTCGAGAGGGTCGACGCCGTCTGAACCGTCGGTGGGGTCGGCGGATTCTCCGACAAGGTGAGCCATGCCTGGATGCATTCGGCGACCGTCTCGCCGTTGATGCAAGAGTTCGCCGCTCGATCTTCGGCTTGGGCGTGGGTCGAGAGGGCGAGGGACGCAAGGGAAGAGATGAGAAGCGCTCTCGGGATGCAGTGCATTCTCGGCCCCGTACTTCTCTACGTGAAATAGAGGACCACGAACGTGGTCCTCCCGGGGCCGGTGGTGAAGGTCGTCCTGAAGGTCGTCGTCGTCCCGTCGCTCATGGGTACGAGGTTTCCCGCCGCGTCCGCGACTTCACACGTGAGGATTGCCCTCGTGGTGGCGGTTGCGGTGAAGATGAAGAGCTCGGTCGCGTCGGGGAAGGCCGGGAACGCGTCGCTACGGCAAGCCCTCAGCTGAGGGAGGGTGATCCTCCTGAGCGGCTGACCGGTCTCCTCGAGAGTCCCCCTCGCGAGGACGAGCGCGTTCGACCCGGACTGCTCCCGCACGCAAGCCGTGACCGTGTAGGGGCCCTGATTGCCGCCGCCCGGCCTGGGCCAGTATCCAACTGCTGCCATGCTCCACCTCTTCTCCCGCGGCCTCGATCGGCGTGGGTCTCGGCCATCGGCTGTTTCCCATGGAGTGGCCGCGACCGGGAGAAGTGCATACAGCCCGTTGATCAGGCGGGGCCACCTCGCCAGGTGGGCATCGCCCGATGGCCGGCGGCGACCTCGAAGGCCGCGCGGGCGAGAAGCCGGGTCGAGTCGAGGAGCGGAACGGACGTCCGGTCGGGCGTCACGAGGAGCGGGATCTCCGTGCACACGAGCGCCACGGCGTCGCAGCCGCGTGCGGCGAGCTCATCCACGATGCGCAGGAACTCCCGCCGGGAGCCCTCCAGGAACAGGCCGCTCACGAGCTCGCCGAAGATGACCTCGTTGATCAGGCCGCGGTCCGACGGCGCGGGAACCTCGACGGCGATGCCGTGGCGGGCAAGGGCCGCGGGGTAGAGACCGCTGTCCATCGTGTAGCGGGTGCCGAGGATTCCGACGCGCCTGCGGCCGTCCCGGGCGGCCCGCTCGGCGACGACCCCGGCGATGTGGAGTCCCGGCAGCGCGAGAGCCTCGCCCGGCCTTTCGAGGGCCAGGTGGGCCGTGTTGTCCGGGCAGACGAAGAAGTCTGCGCCGGCCCGCGCGAGCCGCTCGATGCTCACGGCCAGCGTCGCCCGGATCGAATCGTGGTCGCCGCTGTCCCACGCCGGCATGCTGCGGGCCATCGAGATGCAGTCCAGCGTCACGTCGGGGTGCTCGTGCGTGCCGAGCTCCCGGAAGCCCTCTCCACAGAAGGCCAGGAAGCACAGCACGGCGCCTTCCGTGCTGTGCGCGAGGATTCCGAGGTGCTTCACGTTTCCTCCCGTGCTTCATGACGAACCTACCACGCCGGCTCGGGAAAACGGCCGCGGCTCTTGACATACCATGTGGTGCACAGTACATTGCGGCGCATGGGTGAATCTGAACCTGCTCCGGAGCGCTTCCATGCCCTCGACGCCGCGCGCGGCCTCGCGCTCCTCCTCGGCATCGTGCTGCACGCCACGATGTCGTTCTTCCTGCCCATCCCGGCGCAGGACGCCTCGCGGAGCGTGGCCCTCGCGGTGACGTTCTTCGTGATCCACACGTTCCGGATGACCCTGTTCTTCCTGATCGCCGGGTTCTTCGCGCACCTGGTGTTCCACCGCCCTGGCGCGCGGAGCGCTCGAGCGTTCATCAAGAACCGCGCGAAACGGATCCTCGTTCCGATGACGGCCGGTTGGCTCCTGCTCGCCCCGCCGACGATCGCGATCCTCGTGGTCGGAATCCGCCGATCGTTCCCGAACGGGCCGCCCGAGGGTGCTCAGGCGCCGGAGGGCTTCCCGCTCACGCACCTCTGGTTCCTGTATTACCTGTGCATCTTCTATGTCGTCGCGCTCGCTCTGCGTGCGCTCTTCGTCGCGCTCGTCGATCGCGACGGGGCCGTCCGCGCCCGCATCGACGCCCTCGTGAGGGCCGCTCTCGCGAGCCCGTTCGCCCCGCCCGCGCTCGCCGCGCCGCTCCTTGCCGTGCTCCATCTCGATCCGGCCTGGCCGGTCTGGTTCGGAATGCCGACCCCCGACATGGGGCTCACGCCCAAGCTCCCGGCCCTGGCCGGCTTCGGCACGGCCTTCTTCCTGGGCTGGCTGGTTCATCGTCAGACGGACCTCCTCGGCGTCTGGCGCAGACAGTGGGCGTCCAACCTGGCGATTGCCGCGGGCCTCAGCGCGCTCTGTCTGGCGCTCGTGGGTCTGACGCCCTCGGCGGACCCCGTTGCGATCGAAGGGCCGGAATGGACCCGGCTCGTCTACGCCACGAGCTACACACTGTCGATCTGGTACTGGGTGTTCGGCCTCCTCGGCGCGGCCCTGCGCTTCTGCCCGGGCGAGAGCCCGGTGCGCCGCTACCTCGCCGACTCCTCCTACTGGCTGTACCTCGTCCACCTGCCGATCGTGTTCGGGCTGCAGGTCCTCGTCATGGACTGGCCGCTCCACTGGGCCGTCAAGTTCCCGCTCATCCTCGCGGTCACGCTCGCCGTGACCCTCGCGAGCTATCACGCTTTCGTGCGAAGAACGCTCCTCGGCGAGATCCTGAACGGAAGCCGGCGGGCGAAGGGGACACGCGTGCCCGAGGCTCCAACTCCCGTCCTCTCGGGCGCCCTCCCGGTCGCGCGGCTCTCCCACGTGAGCAAGCGCTACGGCCAGACGCTCGCGCTCGACGATCTCAGCTTCGACGTGCGGCCCGGTGAGCTCCTCGCGCTGCTCGGACCGAACGGCGCGGGCAAGACCACGGCGATCGGCCTGTGGCTCGGCACTCTCGAGCCCGACGAGGGCTCCGTGACCCTCCTGGGCGGCTCGCCGTTCGACGTCGAGAGCCGGCTCGGAGTGGGCGTGATGCTGCAGGAGGTGACCCTCGCGCCGATGCTGAGCGCGCGGGAGCACATCGCGCTCGCGGCGAGCTACTACCGGGATCCGCTCTCCGTCGAGGAGACCGTCGCGCTGACGGGCATCGAGGCCTTCGCCGCCAAGCGCTATGCCCGGCTCTCGGGCGGCCAGAAGCGCCAGGTGCAGTTCGCGGTCGCCGTCTGTGGCCGTCCCAGGCTGCTGTTTCTCGACGAGCCCACGGTCGGGCTCGACGTGGCCGCTCGCGAATCCCAGTGGCGGGTGATCCGTTCGCTCGTGAAGGGCGGCGCCGCGATCGTGCTCACGACCCATTACCTCGAGGAAGCCGAGGCCCTCGCAAACCGCGTGGCGGTGCTTGCCAGGGGCCGCCTCATCGCCGAGGGCAGCGTGGACGACATGCGCGCGCTCGTGACGCGGAAGCGCATCACGTGCGTCTCCACGCTCGAGCTGGAGAGCATCCGCCGCTGGCCCGGCGTCGCGGAGGCCGTACGCGACGCGCGTTTCGTGCACGTGACGGCGACCGATGCCGAGGCCGTGGTGCGCCGTCTGCTCGAGGCCGATCCGGGCCTCAGCCGCCTCGAGGTGAAGGAAGCCGGCCTCGCCGAGGCCCTCACGGAAATCACCAGGGAGGTCGCAGAAGCCGCATGAACATCACGACACCGCTTTCCGTGGATCGACTGCTCCGCGCGTACTTCATGGAGGCGAAGTTCGAAACGCTCGGAGCCCTGCGCACCACCGGGTTCGCGCTCCCGTTCGTCGTCGTTCCCGTTGCCATCTACCTGCTGTTCGGCGTCGTCATCAACGGCAACGCCGAAAGCCACAGCCCCTACGGGGCCGGCATCGCGAACTACCTGTTCTCGGGCTTCTCGGCCCTGGCCGCGATCATGCCCGGCCTCTTCAGCGGCGTGATCCTGGCGCAGGAGCGCGAGGGCAACCTGCTGAAGCTCAAGCGCGCTCTGCCGCTCCCGCCGGGTGCCGCAATCGTCGCCAAGGTCCTCATGGGAATGGGCGTCGCCACGCTCTCGGTCACGCTGGTCGCCGTTGCCGCGCTCCTCGCGGGCAGGATCACACTGTCCCTCGCGCAGGTCGCCGTCATCTGGGCTGTCCTCATTGCCGGCACGATTCCGTTCTCGGCCCTGGGCCTCCTGATCGGCGCTCTGGCCTCGGGGTCCGCGGCGCCCGCGTGGGGCAACTTCGTGTTCCTGCCGATGATGTGGCTGTCGGGTCTGTTCATTCCGCTGCCGGGCTTCCTCGAGAAGTGGGTGATCGTGTGGCCCGCGTTTCACCTGAACCAGCTCGCGCTCGGCCTCGCGGGCGTGAAGCAGTTCACGTTCATCCCTCCGGCCCTCGCCGCGGGCGTCCTGGTGGGGGTGACGGTGCTGTTCGGCGGGCTCGCGATGAGGCGGCTCGCGCGCGTGGGATGATCGGCGAGCGGCGGTTGACGTACTGTGTGAGCAACAGTACTGTATAAAGCGTGGTCGACGTCGACGCCTTCGGCAAGCTGGAGCTCGAGCTGAGGCGGGGCGTCGTGGTGCTGGCCACGCTCTCCCAGCTCCGCGCTCCGCGCTACGGCTACGAGCTCCGGCAGGCCCTGGCCGACAAGGGCATGCCCATCGAGGAAGGCACGCTCTATCCGCTGCTGCGCCGCCTGGAAACGCAGGGCCTCCTGAGCAGCGAGTGGAGGATCGAGGACGGCCCGCCGCGGCGTTATTACGCGCTCAATGCCGACGGCCGCAAGCTGCTCAAGAAGCTCACCGAATCGTGGCAGGGCATGAACGACGCCATGGGCCGGCTGCTGAAGGGCGACGGACAATGACGGCCAGCGAGGTGATCGAGGCCTACGTCACCGACGTGGCCGTGCTGCTGCCGCGCAGGCAGCGCAACGACGTGGCGTTCGAGCTGCGAGCCCTGCTGAACGAAGAGCTGCAGGCGAAGGCGGGGGATGAGGGGCGCCCGGCCGACGACACCCTGGCGATCGAGCTCGTCCGCGCCTTCGGGCGGCCGGCGGACGTCGCGGCGCGCTACCGTCCGGCTCTGACCGTCATCGATCCCGCGGACGGGCCCCGGTTCGTGCGGTGGGCGGGCGTCGGCCTTGCGATCATCTGGGCGTTGGGGTTGCTGAGCGCTCTGGGCGAGCCCATACACTCAACTGGGGATCTGCTCCGGGCCCTCGGACGCTGGTGGGGGGGCACGGTGATCCCCTCGATGTGGTGGCCGGGTGTCCTGGTCGTGTCTTTCGGGCTGGCCTCGTGGACCGCACGCCGCTGGCCGCAGACGTCTGCGTGGAGGCCACGTGCGGGCGACCGCATCCGCGGGGGCCGGGCGGCCCTGGTGCTGGGAATCATCGGCATCCTGTGCGGCCTCTTCGTGCTCCTCGATCCGCGGCGGGTGCTGGACGTCTTCTGGGGCGGCCGGGCGGCCCAGGCAGCCTACGATGCGTTGACATATACCGGGGAGTTTCGCGAGCGGCAGGGGCCCT
>CAZXSG010000165.1:0-7496 GCA_964643185.1 uncultured Holophagales bacterium | reverse complement strand
TTTAAGCCGTACTTCTACCCCGCGGGGGACCGGGACGGCGTCAACCCTCGACAGCCGTACAAACGCGGCCGTCTCCGTGCCCACCTACAACATCGGGCTCCGGCGCCGCCGGCCAATCTCGCGTGGACGATGCGCCACGGGGCCGATCTCAAGACCCCGCTCGCCGGTATCCACGGACCCAAGGTCCTCCTGGCCGATGAAAGCGCGGGCTCCGGCGGCGATCTCCTGCCCTGGATGTTCCAGAAGCTGAAGCTCGGACCCGTGGTGGGCACCCGCACGTGGGGCGGCCTCGTGGGCATCCTGGGCTTCCCGGTGCTCATGGACGGCGGCACCATCACGGCACCCAACCTCGCCATCTGGAACGAGGACGGCTACGTCGTGGAGAACGTGGGCGTTCCGCCCGACGTCGAGGTGGAGCAGACGCCCGCCGACGTCATCGCGGGCCGGGATCCGCAGCTCGAGAAGGCGCTCGAGATCGTGATGAAGGAGCTGGCCGCGAATCCGGTGAAGGCGCCGAAGCGTCCGGCGTTCCCGATCCGCGTTCGCAAGTGAGTTCGACGAGCCTGAGGACACTGCCCTCCGTGTAGATCTGGCTTCCTGCGGGGAGCGCTCGTGGTCGCGCTCCTCGCCAAGGGGCTGGTCTTCGCCGCACTGTGGCCCGCCTTCGAAGGGCCTGACGAGCCGTTCCATCTGTCGCGCGTGCTGGATCTCGCGGAAGGACGCCTCGACAGATGGCGCGGTGTCGCGCTCCGCGAGGACGTGGACCGCGCGATCCGCTCCGTTCCGTGTGGTGAGGCACTTCAGGCGGGCTTCGGATGCCGTCCGCACGAGAGGGGCGGGAGCTTCGGCAACGTGCTCCGGAATCATGCCGAAGCTGGGCCCGGTGCTCCCGCCGTCAACTACGAGTCCCAGCAGCCGGTTCTCGGCTACGCGCTCGCGTCGCCGTTCGTCGCGCTGTGGCCGGGCGCGACCGCGTCGCCGTTCGTCGCGCTTCTCGCCTATCGGATCTTCAGCTTCCTCGCGTTCGCAGCCGGTCTCGCGACCTGTTTGCGCGTGCTTCCTCCCGGCCGCCACATCGACTGGGGACTCCTCGTGATGCTCCTGCCCGGCGCGACCGAGGGTCTCGTGCGCGCGTCGAACGACGCAGCGGCGTTCTTGTTCACCGCGCTCCTCATCGCGGGGCTGCAAGGCGCTCGTGGCACGCCTCTGTGGGCGGCGGCCGGCGTCGCCACGAAGCTCCCGGCTCTCGGCCCCGGGCTCGGCGCCTGTGCCGAGCTGTGGTCCCGCGGATTGCGGCGTCGCGCGGTCGCCACGCTCGTAGCGGTGCTGGCCGCCTTCGGCGTGCTGCTCGCGACCCGCGGGCTGGGCGCCGCGACGTATGGCCGCCGCCCGATCCTCGACGAGGGACCGGTGGCGATCGTTGTCGGCCTCGCGAAGTCGGGCTACGGCGTCGTGAAGACCGCCATCTGGCTCGGCGGCTGGACGGGCTTCCGTCCGGGTCCGTTCAGCCTCGCGCTCATGACGATCGGCCTCGCGATCGCGCTCTGGCTCATCGTCCCGGGACTGCGGAGGGATCTCCGTTGGGTGGGCGCGGTCGTCATCGTCCTGGGGACGCTGGCGATCGCCGTGGGCAACCGTGGTGTCTTCGGCGTCTGGGGCGGACTCGGCGGCTGGTACGTCTGGACCTGGTTCCCCTGGCTCTGGCGGCTCGCGGCCGACGACGGGGGGCAACGCGTGAAGCCGTGGCACCTCGCCGTGACCGCCGTCGTCGTCGCGGGGCTCAACGTCGCCTGGCTCACGGCCGCCCTCGCGGTGTTCTGAGGGAGAGGGACGAGAGGTAGACTTTGGCCGTGAGCGATTCGAGCGAACAGGTCGAAGTCCTCCGCCTCATCTGGCAGGAGCTCAAAGACCTCGGAAGGAACCTGGGTGGTCGGATCGACGCGACCAACGCGCGTCTCGACGAGACGAATGCGCGCCTCGACAACGTACGGATCGAGCTGAAGGGCGAGATTTCCGGGTTGCGCACCGAGCTCAAGGAGGAGATCGCCGAACTCCGCTCTGAGCTCAAGGCGGACCACTCCGAGATGGGCAACGCGATGGCTGAGAGTCACATACGTCTGGCCACGGAAGTCACGACCCTCGCCTCCGAGGTCAACGGCCTCGTGCGGAAGATCGTCGAATCGCGCGCCGACGTGTCCCGGGTGGTCGCGTGCGAGTCGCGGATCGAGGAGATCGATCGGCGACTCACCCAGCTCGAATCCGCTCGAAACTGAACCCGGGGGGTCGGTCAGCGGTAGGGATTCGCGAACCGGATCGGCGATCGACAGATCACCGGATTGAGTCGAAGCAGGTAGTCGATGCCGAGCGCGCGCAGCCGATCGAAGACCTGCCGCGCGGGGAAGCGCTCCTCTTCGGGCCTCACGATGTCACGGAAGTAGCGCGCGAGGAAGTCGTACAGGCTCGCCGTTCCGTACTCGATCCGGTGCGCCGGCCATACCGGGGTCAGGTCGTTGGCCGGAGCGCCGCACGGAGTCGAGAGGTACAGCGCGTCGTTCACGTGCCCGACGATGTGCTCGAGCACCAGCTCCCTGTGCGGGATGTGCTCGATCGAGTCGAACGACACGATCGCATCGAATGAGCCAGACAGCTCCGGGAGGTCCCAGGTCATCGCGTTCGCGACCGCGAAGCGGAGGTTTGGAAGGCGATACAGGTTCGTCGCGTCCCGGATCCCATCGGGGTCGTAGTCGACGCCGAGGACCTCGATCGAGGGGTACTTCTTGGCGATCAGGAAGGACCCGTAACCGGCTCCGCACCCCAGGTCGAGCAGGGTCTGCTCCTTGCCCGACAGCACCTCGAGGAGCCAGTAGTAGCGGACGAGATGATGGGCGCCGCCCATGTCCCCGCGTTTGGCGTAGTCCTCGAGGCTGAGCCCGTCGGATGGGGTGAAGTGCTCGTCCACCTAGGCGACGACCCCGAACTCCCGGCCCACGTGGACGAAGGCGTCCACGGCCTCGTCGAGGTCCGCCTCGGAATGTACTGCCGAGATCTGGCAGCGCAGGCGCGCGTGTCCCTGAGGCACGACCGGGAAGCCGAAGCCCGAGACGTAGACGCCGCGCTGGAAGAGAGCCGCGCTCATCGCGAGAGCCTTCGCCGTGTCTCCCACGATCACGGGACAGATCGGGTGGTGCCCCTCGGGAATCGTGAAGCCTGCGGCCTTCATCTTCGTGCGGAAGTAGACGGCGTTCGATTGGAGCTTCTTCACGGGAGCCGGGTCCTCCACGAGCATGCGGAATGCTTCGAGCGACGCGCCGGCGACGGCCGGCGGCAGCGTGTTCGAGAAGAGCGTCGTGCGGGAGCGCTGGCGCAGAAGCTCGACCATGGCCTTGGGGCCCACGGTGAAGCCGCCGGCGGCTGAGCCCATCGCCTTGCCGAGCGTGCCGGTGAACACGGGGACGCGCTCGAGGCAGCCGAGGTCTTCCGCGGTGCCGCGGCCCGTGGCGCCGAGGACGCCGGTCGCGTGCGAGTCGTCCACGACGAGAGTCGTGTCGTACTTCTCGCAGAGGTCCGCGAGCTCGACGAGCGGCCCGATCTCGCCCTCCATGCTGAAGACGCCGTCGGTGATGAGCAGGCGGCGCCGCTGCGCCTGGGCCTCCTGGAGCGACTTCTCGACGCCCGCGAGGTCGTTGTGCGGCGTGATGTAGCGCTTCGCCTTGCAGAGCCGTACGCCGTCGATGATCGACGCGTGGTTGAGGCCGTCGGTGAGAAGCGCGTCCTCTTCGGCGAGGAGAGGCTGGAAGAGACCTTCGTTCGCATTCCAGCAGCTCATGTAGAGAATGGCGTCGTCCTTGCCGAAGAACTTCGCGATCTCGGCTTCCAGCTCCTTGTGGAGCTCCTGGGTCCCGCAGATGAAGCGGACGGAGCCGAGGCCGTTGCCCCAGCGGTCGAGAGCCTTCTTGGCGGCCTCGACGATGCGGGGATGGTTCGCGAAGCCGAGGTAGTTGTTCGAGGTGAGCATGAGCACCTCGCGGCCATCCACCACGACCCGCGCGCCCGTGGGCGTCGAGAGCACGCGTTCCAGCTTGAACGTTCCCGTGGCCTTGAGGTTGTCGATCTCGCTCTGGCACCAGGTGGTGAGGGCAGTTGGGCTCGTCGTCATGTCCGAAGACTAGCGCAGGCGGGACCGGTCCCGCCTGCGCTGCGGAATCGTCACGCGGCCTTGTTGTGCAGCGTCGATCTCACCTTCGCGAGCAGCGCCTCGGCCTCAGGACTCCGCTTCGCGTGGCTGGCTTCGCCTCCGCCTTCCATTCGGTCCGAGAGGAGTAGAGCGAGCAGCGCCTGGAAGAGGCTCCCGTTCTCGCCCAGGCCCGACGCGCCCGCACCGCCGCCGATGACGATCTTCGGGACGATGTCGACGCCCGACTTCTCGATGGCCTCCGAGAGGCGCGAGAGCACGGCCTGCGTCACCTGGAAGCGCGGGCCGCCGTACGCGCGCACCTGCTCGTCCACGGCGATCGCCTGCGCGAGACCCACCTGCGCCGTGCGTCCGGCCTCGGCCTCGCCCATCACGCGGATGCGTCCCGCCTCGGCGTCGGCGAGGAGGAGCACCTTCTTGCCCTCGGCCTCGGCGAGCGCCTGGATCTCGGCCGCCTTCTGCACCGAGCGCTGGTAGTCGGCGCGGCCGCGGTTCGACTCGACCGTGATCGCGATCTCGCTCTCGGTCATCGCGGTCTGCTGCTTGGCGCGGGCCTCGGCCTCGCGGAGCTCGCGCTCCTTCACCGCCGCCTTCTCCTTGCGGACGTAGGTCTCCACCTGCTCCTCGGCGATCTGCCGGGCGCGGAGCTGGTCGAGGATCTGCTCGATCGCGCGATCCCCGTGGGCCGAGCCGGGCGTGCCGATGAGCACCTCCTCGAGCTCGAGGTTGTAGTGCGCGAACTTCTCCTTCATCTGCTGGCCCGCGATGTCCTGGAGCGCGGCGCGGTCCTGCAGGAGCTGGATGAGCGTGCGCGTCTGCGCCACGTTCTTGAAGTACGCCGAGACCATCGGGTCGAGCGTCTGCTCCACGAGCCGCTTGATGTCCCCGAAGCGCTGCACGACGAGCGGAGCCTTGCGGTAGTCGATGTGGAGAACCACGGAGAGAGGCAGGGAAGGCTCGAAGGCATCCTTGGTGATCAGCGCGACCTCGGCCAGGTTCTCGTCGTAGTGGTGGCCGCCCGTCTCGCTCTTGATCCACTTGAGGATGAAGTTCGTGGTGGGAACCATCACGACCTTGCCCGCGAACGTGTTGAACGCGTACTTGCCGGGAAGGAGCGGCGTCGACCACACGCCGCGGCTGCCCCCGGGGACGAGCTCGCCGTGCTTGTACTCGCTGCCCGAGACGTCCTCGCTCGTGCCGCCCGTGTACGACACCACGACGCCCACGTGCCCGACCTCGACGATCGTCTTCGGCACGAGCTCCACCGTCGCGAAGAGGCGGTTGATGTTGTACGTGCCCTCCACGAGCACCTGGAGCTGACGGCCGCGCCGGCCTCCGCCCTCGAGGAAGCGCTCGGGGTCCTGGAAGCTGTTGTGGTACGTGCCGGGCTCCCGCGGGTCGTCGCCCACGGGGGGAGCGATGATCTCGCCCTGGGGCAGCGTCGCGCCGTCGTGCACGGTCACGATGCCCACGAGGTCGTCCGTGCCCTTGATGACGATGGGCGAGAAGCCCTGGCGCTCGGCGATGAGCCGCGTCATCTGCTTCACGAGCTCCGCCTCACCGCCGTCCATGGCGAGGTAGAGCGGACCGTTCTCGGTGAAGACGCAGAACTGCGCGAGGTTGATGGCCCAGGTGCCCTCGCGCAGGATCTGCCGCTGGGGGCCGCGCTGGCCGCCGTTCCGGAGGAAGGAGACCGCGTCCTCGAAGTTCCACGGGCCGCCGCCCGTCTCCCGGGCGCGGCCGCCGCCCGCCAGCACCTGAGTGGGTGGGAGCGGCCTGCCGTCGCGGGCGAAGACGTAGCCGATGCGGCCCTGCGGAATGGTGACGAGGGGCATCTGCCGCACGCGATACTGGAACGGCGTGAAGTAATGCCAGCCGCCGCGAAGGACGTGGGGCTGGAAGCCGGCCTCGCCCTCGAGCGCCACGAAGCCGCTCGCGACGGAGCCGCGGGCGCTCCAGAGCTTCTCGACGATGCCGACGCGATCGTTGGGGATGTAGCGCACCGCGCCTCCGAAGAGGAGGACGACGAGCAGGGTGAACAGATAGAGCGCGGCCGTCGCCAGAAGCGACAGGCCGAACGGGTGCAGCAAGGTCGAGAACACGGAGCTTCTCCTTGCCGGCTGGAGCCGGCGGCATAGAGCGAACCCATCACCGGGCGAGAAACGCCGGTGATGGAATGCGATGCGAGGAGGTCCCGGCTTAAGGCTCTGTGAGAGCGGCACCCTGGCGCACGCGCCGCGCGGGAGCGCAGTGCGAACGGGTCGACGGGGTGCGACGGGAGGGGAACTGTCTCATGGCGACACCCAAAATGTTGGGCGTCGCCATGAGGCTGTCAAGGCGAATCGGACTTGCAGCGCGCCGGAGGCGTTTCTCGGCCCGGAGGGCTGAACAAATTCGTTACTTCGCCTTCTTGGCCGGCTTGGCGGCCTTCTTCGCAGGAGCTTTCTTCTTGGGGGCAGCCTTCTTCGGGGCGGCCTTCTTGGCCGGCTTGGAGGCCTTCTTCGCGGGAGCTTTCTTCTTGGGGGCGGCCTTCTTGGGCGCCACGGCCTTCTTCTTGGGGGCGGCCTTTTTCGGGGCGGCTTTCTTCGGAGCGGACTTCTTGGGCGCGGCCTTCTCCGCCGGCGCCTTGCCGTCCTTGGCCTTTTCCTTCTTCACCCGGGCCTGGAACTTCGCCTTCACGGTTTCGTCCACGCGGGACATGGGCACCCACTCCTCGTCGGGGTGGAGGTCCGAGGCCTGGAACGCCACGATGCGATAGCCGTCGGGATCCAGGATCTCGGCCGAGCGGCCCGTGAACTCGTCGGTGGCCCCGCGGGTCACCGTGACGCCCCGCTCCTTGAGCGCGGCGAGAGTGTCGTCGAGGTTGCCAGCGGAAAGAACGGCGGCCACCTGGTTGCGGGCCGGGACCTCGCCCGGCCGGAGGGGCACGAGCTTCAAGAGAATGGGGCCGAGACCGAACTCCACCCAATCGTTCTCGAAGCCACCCACCTCGGGAAGGCCCAGCGTCTCACCGTAGAATCGACGCGACCGCGCGAAATCGCTTGCGGCCACCTGTACGCGCCGGAGAGCCAGAAACATCCCAAACCTCCACTCGTGGAGCGACTCACGCGGCAAACCGAGGGCGCCCGCCGGTTGCCGTCGTACCTCGGAACAAATGCTCCGAAAGCCAGTCTATATAACAGTAACCCGTTGACTTTTCAATGACTTTCGGGCGATTCAGCCCGGGCTGGAGGGGTGTTCCCGGCCTCCATGGCCGCACGGCTCGACCCAATGGGAGCCGTCCGGGCCGTACTCTTTCTTCCAG
>CAZXSG010000164.1:0-7519 GCA_964643185.1 uncultured Holophagales bacterium | reverse complement strand
CACACCTGATGTGGCTCCGGGCGTACCGCCCTCCGCACCTGCTGTGGCTCCGGGCGTACCGCCCTCCGCACCTGCTGCGGCTCCGGGCGTACCGCCCTCCGCACCTGCCACGAAGTAGGACGTCAGCGGGCCGGTCTTCCCCTTTTCCGCTGGACAACAGGTCCCGGCACGCTATCATCCACGTCCCTCAAGGCCCCCAGCCCTGGTGGCGAAATTGGTAGACGCGCACGTTTGAGGGGCGTGTGGAGCAATCCATGCCAGTTCGAGTCTGGCCCAGGGCACCACTTCTCCAAACCGAATCAGGGGAACCCGCAAGGGTTCCCCTGATGTGTTTTCGGGTCATTCCTGATCCTGGGGGACTCGATCCCCCAGGCCCCACCGGGGCTACCGCGTGTCCCGGGCGGCCGTCACGACCAGCCGCACTTCCCCGTTCACGGTCTCGATGTTGAGCTCTTCCTTGCCCCCGTTCACGCTGCCGCGCGCCGTCTTGGGGCCCCATTTGCCCTCCACGGTCAGGTCGGGGAACTCCGACTCGATGCGGCCGTTCACGGTCTGGAGCTGATAGCGGATCGAGGAGTCCCCGGCGGCCGCGACGGTCACGGAGCCGTTCACGGTCTCCACCTCGGAGCGGTGGAACGCGCCGGAGAACGCCACGTCGACCGATCCGTTCACGGTGTTCACCTTGAGCCCGCCAGCCTGGGATTCGACCTTCACCGAGCCGTTCACGGTGCTGACCGCCACGTGGCCCTTCCGGCCCTCGGTCGAAATGCGGCCGTTCACGGTCTCGGCGTCCACGGACATGCTGGCCGGGGAGAGGAGCTCGTAGGAAACATCGGCCGAAACCCTCTTCCCCCACGAGAAGAAGCCCCAGCTTCCCTCGCTACGGGGCAGGATCGTCTCGATGTCGAGGAGGGAGCCCTTCTTCGAGACCCGGATCTCGGTGTTGCGGAGCGCTTCGGCCGCGCGGGCCCCGCGGGCCTTCTTGACGGCGGAGACGCGAACGTAGTCCTTGTCCCACGTGGCGATCCGGATCGTGCCGTTGACGTTCTGGACCCGGATCTTGTCGATGCCCTTGAGCTCGAACGCCTTTTCGTACTTGTCGGTTTCGGCAACCTGAGCCCGCAGCGCGGGCGCGGAAACGGCCGAGAGGCCCAGGACGAGGGCAAAGACGAGGGTCTTGGGTTTGTGGAACATGGTGGTGTCTCCCGTCCCTGAGAACGAAGAGCCGGGCGGAAAAGTTTCGGAGCGCGGGTTCAGGATTCCTCGATCAGATGGGTTCCGGCGATCCGGTCGCCGTTGCGGAGCATGTCCGGATGCCGCAGGACGGCCCAGGCCTCGGCCAGATTCCAGAGGGGAACGAGGAGCGGCAGATTGCGGAGCACCGAGGCCCGGAGACCCGGTGGACGCCGGTCCCGGTTCACCACGCGGAGACCCAGGAGCCGCTTTCCCGGGCTCGCGCCACCGTGATCGCGAACGAGGAACGCGAGGACGAAGGCGACCTGCGCCGCATGGAACACGGCGTCCAGCCCCTGCGAGGGCGCACGGGAGACGAGAAGAGCCAGGAAGACGCCGAAGGCCGAAAGGAGCAGGGGAAGCCCGGCGAAGAGGAAGAGGTCGATCCCGAGCGCCAGGGCACGCAGCCAGAGCCGCTCTCTCGGAAGGCCAACCGTTCGGGCCTGAGAGATCTGAACCCGGCCGACGCCCGAAGGCGTCGAGAGGGTCTGCGCCCGGTAGGATGCTCCGGGAGCTTGAGAGAGATCGACGCCTCCGCCACCCGCTTCCTCCGGGAGCTCCCCGGCCGACGGAAGGCCGAGCTGCATCTGCACCTCGAGGGCGCCGTCTCCGCCCGCACCCTGGTGGACCTCTCCCTGCGCGACGGCAGCGGGGTCTTCCCGTCGCTCGCGGCCGTCGCGGCGCGCATTCCTCCGGGCTCGCCGGGACAGTTTCTCGAGCTCTACCGCGACGTTTGCCGCCACCTTCGGGGTCCCGCGGACTACGCCCGGGTCGCTCGCGACCTCGTGCGGCGGCTCTCCCGGGAGCGCGTCACGCGGGCCGAGGTCTACGTGTCCCCCGCCATCCTCGAGCGCATGGGGCTCGACTACGCGGAGATCGTGCCCGCTCTGGACGCCGTTTTCACCCGCTTCGAGGCCCGGACGGGGAGCCGCGTGAGGATCCTCCTCGACAGCGTGAGGCAGTGGGGCCCCGAGGCCGCCGGACGCGTCCTCGACGCGCACGAGCGGGTCCGCTGGCGGCGGGTCGTGGGCTTCGGGCTGGGCGGCGACGAGGCGTCTCTCCCCGCCCGGGATTTCGCCGGAATCTACCGGCGCGTCGGGCGGCTCGGGCTCGCGCCTCTCGTCCACGCCGGCGAGTGGGCCGGGCCCGGGAGCGTCGCCGACGCCCTCCGCTGGCTCCGGCCCGTGCGCATCGCCCACGGCTTCCGGGCCGCCGAGGATCCCGCTCTCCTCCGCGAGCTGGCCCGCAGGGGGACGTTCCTGGACCTGTGCCTCGCCTCCAACGCCGCGACGGGTGCGCTTCCCGCTCTTTCCGCCCACCCGGCGCGCGCGCTTCTTGCCGCCGGCGTCCGCGCCACCCTGAGCACCGACGACCCCGGGCTGTTCCGCACGACCCTCTTCGGCGAGTACCGGGCCCTCGCCCGCCTCGGAGCCTCCGGGGAGGACCTCCGGAGGGTGCTCCGGAACGGGTTCGACGGCGCGCTTGCGGGCTGAGGGCGCGCGCTTCTTCTTCGGCGCGGACCCGTCAGAGGGAGGCGAGGACTCGGTCATAGACGGCCAGGTAACGCCGGACCATGGTCTCGACGCCGAAGTGCGCGACGGCGCGTTCGCGCGCTGCGCGGGACATCTCCCGGTGGCGGGGCTCGTCGCGGAGGAGCGCGACGGCCGCGTCGGCGAGCCCGTCGATGTCGCCCACCTCGCGCAGGAAGCCCGTCTCGCCGTCCACGACCACTTCGGGCAGGCCTCCCACCGCGTAGCCCAGCACCGGCACCCCGCAGGCGTGCGCCTCGAGTGCCGAGAGCCCGAACGACTCGGCGTTCGAGGGCAGGAGGTAGAGATCGGTCGAGGGCATCACGGCCTGCACGGCTGGCGTGTTGCCCAGGAAGAACGCCCGGTCCTCGAGACCCTTGTCGCGAATGAGCTCCTCGGCGGCCGGACGGTCGGGCCCGTCGCCGATCATGAGCAGGCAGACGTCCACCTCGCGGGCCACGCGCGCGAAGACCTCGACGACGTCGAGGACGCGCTTCACGGGCCGGAAGTTCGACACGTGAACGAGAATTTTCCGCGCGTCCGACGTGGCGAGCCGCGACACGAGCGGGCAGCGGGGACCGGGCTTCCAGGTCTCGCCGTCCACGAAGTTGGGGATGATGTCGATCTCCTTGTCGGGCGTGAAGACGTCGACGGTGACCTGGGCGAGATACCGCGAAACGGCCGTGACCGCATCGGAGCGCTCGATGCCGAAGCGCGTCACGGGCAGGTACGAGCGGTCCTGGCCGACGATCGTGATGTCCGTGCCGTGCAGCGTCGTGACGACGCCCAGCTTCTTCTTCTCGCCGGCCAGCATCTCCCGCGCGAGGTGGGCCGAGATCGCGTGCGGAAGCGCGTAGTGCACGTGGATGAGGTCGAGGTCCTCATGGAGCGCCACGTCGCGCATCCGCGTCGCGAGTGCGAGATCGTAGGGCGCGTACTGGAAGAGCGGATAGGCCGGCACCGAGACCTCGTGGTAGCTCACGCGGTCCAGGAAGACGTTGAGGCGCGCGGGCAGCGCGTAGGTGATGAAGTGGATGTCGTGGCCGCGGGCGGCCAGCTCGTGGCCGAGCTCCGTCGCGACGACGCCCGAGCCGCCGAACGTCGGGTAGCAGGTGACACCGATCTTCATCGCAGTCAGTACCCGGGCTCGAAGCCTTCGAAGGCGGCCACCGGATCGGCGAGGACCGGCGGGGCGTGCGACACGAACGCCTCGGCGTGGCGCACGTTGGCCAGCCTTCCGAACGTCTGCGCGCGGGCCTCGATGCCGAGGAAGAACTCCTCCGAGGAGATGAACGTGCGGGGCTGCTCGGAGCGCGGGTCGTAGAACTGGCTCGCATAAGCGCGAATGGACGCGACTTTCCTGTCGAAGACCTCGGTCACGTCCACGAGGAACGAGGGCTCGGCGACGAAGCTCGAAAGGTAGAAGACGACCTGCTGCGGACGATGAGCGGGCTCCTCCCGCACGAGGCTGCGGAGCCCGGCGTAGAAGCAGGCCGAGACCGAAAGGCGGCTCGCGCGGACGTGATCGGGGTGGCGGTCCTTCTCGTGCGGCGCGAAGACGAGGCGCGGCCTCGCGCGCCGCACGACGTCGATCACCTGGAGCTCGGCGGCTCGGTCGGTTCTCAGATTTCCGTCGCCGAGGTCGAGCGCCGTCCGAAACGTCGCGCCCAGGATGCGCGCGGCCTCTGCGCTCTCCCGCGCGCGGATCTCGGGTGTTCCCCGGGTGCCCGCCTCGCCGCGGGTGAGGTCCAGGATGCCGAACGTCCGGCCGCGTTCGCGGAGAGCCGCGAGGGCGCCTCCGCAGCCGAGCTCGACGTCGTCGGGGTGGGCGCCGATCGCGAGGATGTCGACGGGGCCCGGTGCGCAGCCCGGTACGGGCGGAGCCGAACCATCGGATGCGATCACGGCGTCACCGCCTCCCCGAGGTCGAAGATCTGGATTCCGGTCGTGTCCCACCGGAGGTCCTCGAGAAGGGGCTTCCGGACCGCTTCCGGCCCATACCTCAACACGAGATGCAGCGGCGTGTAAACGCGCTCGGCGAGCGTGCCGTTCGGGGCGAGCGCGACCGAGAGCCGCAGCATCTTCTGCGCGAGCGTGACGTCGCCCCGCGCAGCGGCCTGTGCCGATTTCTCGGCCAGCTTCTCGAGCGCGAACGAGACTTTCTCTCGCGTCGTCGCGAGCGCGGCCCCGAGGGACGCGTCGACGCCCTTCAGCTCGGGGGCGAGGTCGTCGAGGCCCGAGAGGAACCCGGTCTTCAGCGCTTCGAGGCGCGCGAGCGCTGCGCTCGCGCGGCCGGCCCCCGCCGCCGTGAGAAGTGCCTCGCGGCCCCCGAGCACCGCAGCGAACGGGAGCCCGGCCTTGTCGAGCGCGCGTCGCGAGTGTGGGTCGACGAACGCCGTCATGGGACGCGGCACGATCACGGGTCTCACGATTCCGGCCCAGTCGAAGAGCGGCAGCATCTGGGCCCAGTACGCGACCTCGGAGGGACCCAGGATCGTCGCGGCCACGGGGTACAGCACCGAGGCCGCGAGCGGCCGCGTCAACGCAGAGAACGAGGGCGTTAACGCGCCGGACTCGAGTCGCTCGACGATCTCGCTCTCCGCGAACGCGTCGTCCCGTCCCTTCAGCCGAAAGACCCCCGACTCTTCGCGGAGGAGGCGCCTCACGCCGCCGTCGAGGAGGAAGAGCGGCAGGGCGTGCGGATCGGACGTGACCTGGAGGGCGAACCCGGCGGCGGTGAGGTCGGCGGCGCGCGCCGCGAGGAGCTCCCGCACGACCGCGCGCTCGCGCACGAGGCGCACCGCGAGAGGCACGAGGTCCGGCTTGTCCTCCGCCCGCGCGGCATCGTGAACCGGCGGGGCGGCCTCGCCGAGGAGGAGCCGGAAGGTCTTCCGGAAGCTCTCCAGGAACGTCCCCGCGGTGCTCGCGCGCAGCTCCTCGAGAAGCGGATCCGCGGCGTCCTTACCGGGCACGAACCGAAGTGCGGCCTCGAGCGCTTTCGCGGCGTACTCGCCGACGGGCAACGTCCCAACCGGAGACAGGTTGCCGGTCAGACCTGCCGGATCCGGGCCTTCGTCTTCCGGGCCGTTCTCACCCGGCAGCGGCACCCGCGTGGCCTCGACGAGATCGTGGTCCTCGCTCGCGCACCAGAACACGGCCCCCAGGGAGAGCTCGTTCGCGAGCCCGCGCGCCGCCGCGGCCTTCACGAGCGTGAGGAGCGGACCGGTGAAGAGACCGGCCTGCTGGCCGGTGACGACGACGGCGCGCTCGCCGCGCGCAATCCCGTCGAGGCGGGAGTCGCCGGTCGTGACCGTGCGCGGCCGGAAGGCGGCGAGGACCTCCTGCGCCCGTACGGAAACAGACGCGCGATCGGGGAGGTCGGGGAGGAAGCGCCGGGCGCTTTCGTCGCGATGGGCGAGGAGGCGGGCGAGAGGGTTGAGGCCGGGCACCTCGTCGAGGGGGACGATTTCGGTCATCGGCTTCTTCTACGCACGTGCGGCGAGAAGGATCAGCCTCGGGGAGCGCTTCACGTCGAAGGGCTGGCCGTCGAAGTCTCCGTAGACCGGGCCCGTGGAAAAGCCCGCGTCCTTCAGGAGGCCCAGCAGCTCCTTCTCGCGGTACGCACGGACGCGCTCGCGGAAGACGCGCCTCTCGGCGCCCGCGCCCATCTCGATCGTCTTCTCGACACGCCGCGTGACCGGGTCGTACCGGCGGCGGATGGACACGCGAAGCCCCGCGACGAGCTTGTCTTCCTGAGAGGCGAGCGTCGCGACGACCCGCTCGGCGTTGAAGAAGTCCGCCAGGAACGCGCCGCCGGGAGCCAGGATGCGGGCGACCTCGCACATCGAGCGGAGGTCGTCGGCCGGATCGTCGAAGTATCCGAAGGATGTGAAGAAGTTCACGACGCCTCCGAAGACGCCGCTCCGGAACGGGAGGCGGCGCATGTCGGCGCGCACGTAGGACAGCTCGGGTGGATCGGGCCTCAGGCGCGCCTGGGCGAGGAGCGTGAGGGAAAGGTCGAGCCCCGTGACGCGGAAGACGTTGGGCCGCGCGAGCGAGACGGCGTGACGTCCCGTGCCGCACGCGAGGTCCAGCACCCCCGCCGAGCCGCGTTTTGCGAACGGCTCGAGGAGATGCCGTACGAAGTGGGCCTGGTTACGCGCTTCGAGATCGTCGCGTTCGGGGTAGAGGGCGAGGTACTCCTCGCCGAACCAGGTGGCCCACCAGGGATCGCGATCGGGCAGGATGGACACGCGCCACCGATGATACGGGCTTCCGTCACGCTCCGCCCGAATTCAGCGCGCCGGAGGCGTTTCGCGGCCCGGAGGGCTGAACAAATTCAAAGGCGGCATCAGAAAAAGGCGAGCGAAGCGAGCGGAGCGGAGGTGCGCAGCCCCGCCGGGGCGGAGCCACGATGCGCCCGGGAAACCCATATCTGGGTTTCCCGGCTACTCAGCCAGCACCTTCAGCTGGGCGTCGGCGAAGAGGACCTCGTCGTTGAACGTCGCGACGTCCTCTTCCCCCCGCGCCACGGCCCGCTTGCTCTCGCCGTCGGCCTTGGCCCGCTCGGCGGTGCCGCGGTCGATGACGTCCTTCGTGAACGCCTTGGGGGTGTCTCGGTGCTGGATCGCCTCGAACGCCTGCGTCATGCCGCCGGCCGTCGGGAGCGCGGCCTCGAAGCTAGCGGTCTCGGTCGCGGCGGGACCCTTGGCCGCGAGCGAGGTCGCGTTGATCGGCTGCGTGCCACCGAGCGTCCG
>CAZXSG010000163.1:0-7533 GCA_964643185.1 uncultured Holophagales bacterium | reverse complement strand
CGGCCGCAACGCCACCCGCCCTGGATGGGAGGGGCCAGCGCGGCCTCTCCGGGGAGAACGGCGAAACGCTCGGGCCGCTTCCTCGGGATCTCGCAGGCCTGATCGAGGCTGCCGGAGGCTTCCTTCACCCCGGCGAAACGCGGATCCTCCGCGAGCTCGAGGATCGTCTCGGGCAGCATGTTGAGCCCCGTCCGGCCCGGGACGTTGTAGATCACGATCGGCGCGTCGACCGCGTCCGCGATGGCCCGGTAGTGGGCGAGAAGACCGGCGGGCGAGGGCTTGTTGTAGTAGGGCGTCACGACGAGGAGCGCGTCGGCGCCCGCCGCCCGGGCCTGTCGCGCGAGCTCGATGGCCTTCCTCGTGTCGTTCGAGCCACACCCCGCGATGACCGTCACGCGGCGGCCGCCGAGCTTCGCGCCCTCCACCGTGAGCCGCACGACGTGGGCCTGCTCCTCCGGCGAGAGCGTGACGGCCTCGCCCGTCGTGCCGCAGGGCACGAGCCCGGAGACGCCGCCCTCGATCTGCCGGTGCACGAGCTTTCGAAACGCCGCGGCGTCGAAGGAGCCGTCGGCCTTGAACGGCGTGACGAGGGCGGTGAAGACACCCGAAAGACGTGCGGTGCTCATGAAATGCTCCTCGAAAGCGAGTCGAAGAAGTCGTCGAAGGAAACGGGCCCTGGCGGACGCTCGCAGAACAGCCACTCGGCCGCCCGCACGGCGCCCTCGGCGAAGAGCGCGCGGGAACGCGCCCGATGAACGAGTTCGAGGGTCTCGGACTCCCCCTCGAAAAACACGGTGTGCTCGCCGGGCTGGCCACCCTGCCGGAGGGCAACGATCGAGACGTCTCCGAGGGTCGCCGCGAGGAGCTTCGCCGTGCCCGAGGGGGCGTCCTTCTTGGCGCGGTGGTGCCGCTCGAGGAGGCCGGCTTCGAACTCGGGAAAAGCCGCGAGATCCCGCGAAACGTGGACCAGCGCGCGTCGCAGCACGGCGACGCCGATCGAGAAGTTCGCCGCATGGAGGAACGGCACGCGGCGCTCCCCGGCCAGCGCGCGCGCGGGGGACTCGTCCCACCCCGTCGAGCCGCTCACCGTCGGGATGCCCCGCCGGAGGAGCTCGGTGACGCACCCCGGGCCGGCCGCGGGGGTCGTGAACTCGAACGCGATATCGATTTCGGGTAACGCTGGAGGGAACCCGCCTCGCGAGACCGTGCCGGCGACGGCGTGGCCCCTCGCGACGAGCGCGGTCTCGATCGCGCGACCCATGCGGCCCGTGCCCACGAGGAGCGCCCTCACGGAAAGAGCTCCCGGTGCAGACGCCGAACGGCCTCCCGGGCGTCCTTCGCTTCCACGACGAACGTCATGTTCGTGGCGCTCGCCCCCTGCGACACGAGGACGACGTTCACGTCGCCGAGGGCCGTGAACACGCGGGCCGCGATTCCCGGTGTCGTGCGCAGGCCCCGCCCCACCACCGAGATCACGGCCAGGTCGCGCAGCACGGAGACCTCGGCCAGCTCCTCGAGATCGCGCACGAGGCCCTCGAGAGGTGCCTTGGAATCCACGGTGATCGAGATCGACACCTCGCTCGTCGTGATGACGTCCACGGGCACGCGGTGCTTCTCGAAGACCGCGAAGACCCGTGCCGCGAAGCCGTGAGCGAGGAGCATCCGGGGGCTCCCCACGAAGAGCGCCACGACCCCCTCGCGCATCGCGAGCGCCCGCACGCCGGAACCGCTCGCCCCGCGCCTCACGACGGTGCCGGGCGCATCCGGGCGGAACGTGTTTCTCACGACGACGGGCAGCCCGCGGGACACCGCGGGCCGGATCGTCGCGGGGTGCAGGACCTTGGCCCCGAAGAACGCGAGCTCCGCGGCCTCCTCGTCGCTCACCTCGGGCACGAGCCGGGCCTCGGGCACGACCCTCGGGTCCGCCGTGAGGATGCCGTCGACGTCGGTCCAGATCTCGATGGCGGAAACCTCACCGCCCGCGTCCACGAGCGCGGCGCCGAGAAGCGCGGCCGAGAAATCGGAGCCCCCGCGGCCCAGCGTCGTGACGGAGCCGTCGGGCGCGCGGCCCAGAAACCCGCCGGTGACGGGCACCGCGCCCCTCGACAGAAGCGGGAGCAGCCGATCGCGGGCAGCGGCCACGAGTCCCGCCTCGTTCGGCCTCGCGGCCGAGAACCCGTCGTCGGTGGGCACGAGGTCCCCGGGATCCACGAGGACGGCATTCACCCCGAGGGCCCGGAGAGCGGCCGCGACCAGCGGCGCCGAGAGCGTCTCGCCCGCCGCGGCGATCGCATCCGACGTGCGTGGGGAGAGCTCCCTGAGGAGCGAAACCCCCGTCGCGAGATCCCCGAGCCGCGCGAGCTCCTGGCCGATGCCTTCGCGGCACGCGACGGCTTCCTCGAGCGGCAACCCGAGCTCGTCGACGGCCGCGAGGTGCTTCTCGCCCAGCCGCCGCAGGTTCACCTCGACCTCGAGGTGGTCTCTCGCCTTCGCCGCCGAGGACAGCGCGAGGAGAGCGTCCGTCACGCCCGACATCGCGCTCACCACGACGACGATGGGCCCCTCGGCGGAACGCTTCGCCACGAGCGCGGCCACCTGCGCGATGCGCGCCCCGCTCCCGACCGAGGTCCCGCCGAACTTGAGAACGATCATCGCGACGCGGAGGCCGCCACGGGCACGAGGCGAGAGGTCGCGGCCAGGAGCTCGGCGTTGAGGAGCGCCGCGCCGGCCGCGCCGCGAATGGTGTTGTGCACGAGGAGCGTGAAGCGGCAGTCGAAGACGGGGTCGGGCCGCAACCGGCCGACGGTGACCACCATGCCGGCGCCCGCGTCCACGTCGCGGAGCGGCTGCGGACGGTCGCGCTCCTCGCGGACGACGATCGGCCTCTCCGGCGCGCTCGGGAGACCGAGTCGCTGGGGCTCGCCCACGAAGCCGGCGAGGCAGGCGCGGATCTCCTCGAGCGAGGCCCTCCTGCCGAGCCTCAGGAAGACGCTCTCGGTATGACCGTCGCGCACGGGCACGCGGTTCACCGAAACCGATATCGGGAACTCCGCGTCCTTCACGCGGTTCCCCGAGAGCGTCCCCAGGATCTTTTTGGGCTCGCGCTCGATCTTCTCTTCCTCGCCGTCGATGAACGGAATGACGTTCGCGAGCCCGTCCAGGGACGGCACGCCCGGGTACCCGGCGCCGGAGAGGGCCTGCAGGGTGGTGACGACGCAGCTCTCGATGCCGAACTCGCGATGGAGAGGCGCGAGCACCATGGCGAGGCCCACGGTCGAGCAGTTCGGGTTGGTGACGATGCCGCCTCCGGCCGCCGCCCACTCCTGGCTGTCGAGGAGCGCGAGATGGTCTGCGTTGATCTCGGGGATCAGGAGCGGTACGTCGGCCTTCATGCGGAAGCTCTTCGCGTTGGAGACGACGAGCCTTCCGCGGGAGGCGTGGAGAGGCTCGAGCGTGTCGGCCACCGCGGCGTCGAGCGCCGAGAGCACGAGCGGCGAGCTCAGCGTCTCGTCGGCCGCCTTCACGACGAGATCCCGGGCCGAGGGCGGTACGTCGCCCGGCAAGAGCCAGCGCGTCGCCTCGGTGTAGCGCTTTCCCTGCGAGCGCTCCGAGGCCGCGACCTCGGCCAGAAAGAACCTGGGGTGGCCTTCGAGCGCGGCCACCATCCTCTGGCCCACGGCGCCCGTGGCCCCGAGGACCGCGACGGGGATCTTCGCGTTCTGTGTCATCGAGCTTCCTTTCGATCGGTCCATGCAAAGGAAACGGCCCGCCGTTTGACGCGGCGGGCCGAAGTTGAACCTTCGTTCTTCAGGGGAAGACGCTAGAGCGTTCCCCACCCGCCAGGCGCATCCGGGGGGATGCGCGTCGACATGCCGGTGGTGGTTCGCTTTCGCATGCTCATCGAAATCACGATATCAGACCTCACGGCCCAGGGGTGACGCCTCCGAAGAAGATGAAGAGGTCGAGGTAGTTCGTGTCGGCCGGGGTGATGGCGCCGGACGAGTTGGCGTCGCCGTTGCACAGCGTCGCGGGCGGCGTGCCGCCGAAGAAGACCGCGAGCTTGAGGAAGTTGCTGTCGGCGGGGGTGATCGAGCCGTTGTTGTTGGCGTCTCCGCGCACCGCGTACGAGAAGCCGTTCGTGAGGGTCGCGGACTGCGTGTCCGGGTTCGTGACGACGACGTTCCCGGTCACGGCCGGCGAGGCCGCCTTCGAGCCCGTGGTGAGGGTGATGGACGTCGGCGTGACGGTGTTCACGGTCGCGGCGACGCCCGCGAGGGTGACGGTGGCACCCGGCTGGAAGCCGGTGCCGTTGATGGTGATCGAGAGGCCGCCGGTCACGTTGGCGCAGGACTTCGAGAGGCTCGAGATCGTGGGCGCCGGGCAGGGTCCGACCGAGATCGTGAACGGCGCGGAGGGACCGGAGACACAGCCGGAGCCGGCACCGGTGACCGTGTAGTCGCCGGAGTTGCCGGGCGTGGCCGAGGTCACCGAGTACGTCGACGCCGTGGCGCCCATGATCGGATTGCCGTTGCGGTACCACTGGTAGGTGGTGTAGCCCGCCGTGGCCTGAATCGTGAACGGAGCGCCCTGGCAGACGTTGGTCGGCGCGACCGAGCCCGAGAACTCGACCCCGAGGATGGTGGGAGGCACGAGGCTCGTCGTTGCGACCGAGCCCGTCGAGGTGGCCGAGCAGGCGAAGCGGCTCACGGTCACGGCGACGTTGGTCGAGCCGGACGCGGCGGTCGTGAAGGTCACGATGCGGGTGCCCTGGCCGGCGGTGATGGTGCCGTTCGTGATGAGCCACGTGTAGGTCGCGCCGGCGCCGTTATCGGGCACCGAGGCCATGACCGACGTGCCCGCGCAGGCCGGCGGCGGGAGGGTGAGCGTGGCGTTGAGGACGTTCGCGGTCACGTTGACGGTCAGGAGGGTCTCGACGAAGAAGCCCTGCGGATCGGTCGCGCGGAGACGGACCGTTCCGGAGGTCGCCGTGCACGAGGCCGTGACGGTCGCGCTGACCGAGCCCGCGGCGTTGACGATGCTGGTGAGCGTGATGCCCGTAGCCGTGCCGCCCGGCACGACGGTGACGGTCACGCTGCCCGGACCCGTGTCCGCGTCGTTGACCGTGGCGACGGTCGCGGTCGCGCTCTCACCCTGGGCGCGGGCCACGGCGGCTCCGGCCGTCATCGTGGGCGCGACGCCGAGCGTGAAGTACGCGAGGCCAGGGTCGTGATCGGACAGCCGAGTCGCAATCGTGGTGTCGTTCCGGAGAAGGGCGCTGAAGTCGGCGTCGAAGCGGGGGTGCTCGAGGCGGTACGCGAGCACCGTCGACGTGAGCGTCGTCGAGGCGAGGATGTGATCGATCGTCTGAGCGTTTCCGTCGAAGTTGTAGGAATACTGCTCGGTTGCGGGAGACGTGGTGATCAGGTTCACCAGGTTCGGGTTCACCAGATCCGAGGTCCCGAGGACGACCTGGGAGGCGGGCACCGGGTTGCCTGCGATCGTTCCCGTCACGTCGATGAGTCCGTCGCTGAACTCGAACGCGTTCAGGTCGCCGATCACGAGGACGCGCTCGCCCAGCGCCTGACGCGTCTGCACGAGATCGGCGAGGAATTCGGCCTGCGCCCGGCGCTTCTGCCGAACGCGGTTTCCTTCGGTGGTAAGGCATGCGCCGCCGATGCATCCATCCGGGGAGGGCTCCTCGCTGTCGACTCCATTCAGCGAACGCAGGTGGTTGACGATCACGGTCACAGGGTAGGAAACCCCCGTGCAGCCATGGACGTTCGCGCGGAGAACGAGCGGCGGCCGGTCATTGAGGGTCCTCTGCGCGTTGACGCTGGGATCGAGGTACGTCGTCGTCTTGCCCACCTGGATCACATCCACGACGTCGACCTTCGTGCCCGCGGCCGCAGGCGCGCAAATGGGGTCGGCGCTCGCGAGCGCGCCCTTGACGAGGAAGCCCACGTCGATGCCGCCGGGGTCGTTCCCCTCGACGAGGAACGCCTGATAGAGCGGGTCTGGCTGACCCGCCAGAATCGCGTCCGCGCTCACCTTCGCGGCGATGGCCTGGAGAACGGAGAGGCTCTCGATCTCCATGACGCCGAGGATGTCGGGAGAGCGCAGGAAGTTCCGGATCGCGAGGGACGCCTTGTTGAGCCGCCCGTTGTAGGCCGGAGCCGTCAGAACGGGTTCGCCGATGGCCGGATCGTTGTTCGTATCGAAGAAGCGCTCCATGTTGTAGGAGCCCACGGTGAACTCGAGACGGTCCGGAACGGGCGCCGGCACGGGCGACGGGTTCGAGAAGATGATCGCGGCCGGGACGGGGTCCGGATAGATCGTCCAGGCACCGAACGAGTAGTCGAGGGGTCCGACGATCCCGGTGACCACGGCGCCGGCGTTGAGGTTGAGCGTGGGCGCCCCGGACTGGAAGTCGCTATCGATCTGGATGCGCTCGGGGTTCGCGTCGAAACGCGTGACCGTCGCGGGCGACCCCGGCGGGAGCGGGTTGGCGTTCTCGACGCCGGGCTCGCGGAACGGCCGCGCGACCCCGGTCACGACCCCGAAGAATCGCCCGTTCGTCGATGAGGTCGCGTTCGGCTCGTTGACGTCGCCCGTCGTGGGCGAAATCGCGGTCAGGGAGGGAATCGAGACGCGCATGGCTTCACGGCGCTCGAGGTTCTCGAGGCTGTTCACCTGCGTCTCGGCGGCGGTGATCACCACCGCGGCCGGGAGCGGATTGCCGGTGGAGAAGACGCCCTGGAACACGAAGCCCGGCTGGCCGATCTCGGTCAGCGGCGGCTTGCCCGGATCGGGCTTGAACTCGGTGACCGTTCCCGTGACGAGGACGTCGGCGCCCTTGACCGCTCCGGCCGGCGGCGCACCGCCCGTGAACACGAAGATGCCTTCGGAGGTCAGTGCGTTCGCGTCGATCGAGGCGTCGGGCGTCTGGAGGAAGAAGCCGTTGTTCTTGAGTCCGGTAACGATGCCGCGTGTCGTGTGGGTCTGCCCGAGGAGCGGGGTCGTCACACCGGGTCCCTGGATCTGGTTGATCGGCGTGACGGCGAAGCTCCCGACCTGGAACGAGGTCGTGCAGGTCGCGGTCTGGGGAACGCCGTCGGCGTTGCTCCACTGCACGGTGACGGCATAGGTGCCGACGGGGGTCATCGCGGACACCGAAAGCACCGCCGTGGCCGTCCCGCCGACGGCGCCCGCCGGGACGAAGCTCCCGAGGGTGATCGTGCCCGGATTCACGGGCAGGATCGTGGTGATCGTCGCGGCGTTCACGATACCGTCGGGATCGGTCGCCGAGATGTTCGCGCTCCCGGCGTTCCCCACGAGCACGAGAACCGAGGCCGGGCACGACGGCGCGATTGCCTGATTCACCGGCGCGCCAGCGCCGAACGTGAAATCGTCGACGGCCAGGCCGTCGTCGGCCCCCGGGGCGACGTTGAAGTCGGTCCACCGAATCCACACGGTCTGCCCGCTTGCGAGGGGAATCCCGGTGCCGGTGACCGCGGACGCGATGGCCGTCCGGTT
>CAZXSG010000162.1:0-7538 GCA_964643185.1 uncultured Holophagales bacterium | reverse complement strand
GGGCGGGAAGACGGCGAGGATCCGGTTGATCGTCTCCGTCGCGTCCATGGTGTGGAGCGTCGGGAGGACGAGGTGCCCCGTTTCGGCAGCGACGAGCGCTGTCTCGACCGTCTCGAAGTCGCGCATCTCGCCCACGAGGATGACGTCGGGGTCCTGCCGGAGGGAGGCGCGGAGCGCCGAGGAGAACGAACGCGTGTCGACCTCCAGCTCGCGCTGGTTCACGATCGACTTCTTGTCGCGGTGGAGGAACTCGACCGGGTCCTCGACCGTCATGATGTGCTCGGCCCGCGTGGCATTGATGAAGTCGATCATCGCGGCGAGGCTCGTCGACTTGCCCGAGCCGGTCGTTCCGGTAACGAGGATCAGGCCCCGGGTCTCCTCGCAGATCTTCTCGATGATCGGCGGCAGGAGCAGGTCGCGGACGGTCAGGATCCGGGCCGGAATGACGCGGCAGACGAGGCCGACGGTGCCGCGCTGCTGGAAGATGTTGCAGCGGAAGCGGCCGAGCCCGGGCACCGAATACGCGATGTCGATCTCGAAGTTGTTCTTGAACTTCTCTTTCTGCCTCGAAGACATGATCGAGAACGCCATCGCGATCGTGTCTTCCTGCATGAGCCGCTTCATGTCGACGAGAGGGATCAGATCGCCGTCGACACGGATGATCGGGTGAGCGCCGACCTTCAGGTGGAGGTCCGAGGCCTTGCGCTCGACCGCGATCTTGAGGAGGTCGTTGATATGCATGCCCGGAGTCTCCTCTCTACCCGACCGACGAGGGAAGCGATCTGTCGCGAGGATAGGCTCCCCGAAAGGCCCGGTCAACGAGTGGACGGGCGGCCCCGGGGGCTAAGATCGCCCATCATGCCCTTCCAGACCGACAAGTTCTCCGCGGTACTCCTCGCCGCGGGCGCCTCCAGGCGATTCGGAAGCCCGAAGATGCTCGCGCAGGTCGAGGAAGAGCCGCTCGTCCGGCGCGTGGCCCGTTCCTTCGTCGAGGCCGGGTTCGCCGAGGTCGCCGTCGTCCTCGCTCCCGGCGCCGGCGGAATTGCCGCCGCCCTCGAGGGCCTCGGCGTCGTCACCGTCGTGAATCCCAGGCCCGACGACGGGATGCTCTCCTCGGCCCAGGTGGGGCTGTCGGCGCTTTCGTCGGGGTGTGGGAGGGTCGCCCTCTCTCCCGCCGACCTCCCGGGGCTCACGGCCCCCGTCCTGCGCCGCCTTCTCGCGAGCCTTCCCCCGGCGACCTCGCTCGGCGTCGCCGGGCCGGCCAGGGACGGCCGGCGCGGGCACCCCCTCATCATCCCCGCCGCCCTCGTGCCGCGGATCCTCTCCTTCGAGCCCGACCGGCGCCTCTCGGACCTCCTCCGCGAGCCGGACGTCCGCGTCATAGAGGTCCCCGGCTTCGGCACCGAGATCCTCCACGACGTGGACGTGCCGTCCGATCTCGCGGCAGCCGCCCGCTGAGAGGCGACCCGTCGCCGGCACGACCGGCCCGGATCCCGACGGCCGCATGAACGAACCGCCGCGCCCGGGGGCGCGGCGGCGGGTGTTCACTGGAGGCGACGGTCGGATTCGAACCGACGAATGAGGCTTTTGCAGAGCCTTCCCTTAACCACTTGGGTACGTCGCCCTGCTGGACGAAGCGCGGATGATAGCAGCGCCCGCGGGAGGTTCAAGCCGACGCTCGGGACGTGAACGGCCATTCGGCCGCCGAGCGCGCGCGGAGAAGGTAGACGAGGAGGCCGGCGCCGATGACGACGAGGCCCGTCATCTTGAAGCCCTTCTCCGGCGAGAACAGCACGAACCCCCAGAGAGAAAGGGCGATCACCGCGGGCAGCGGATAGAGCCACATGCGGAACGGACGCTCCAGATCCGGCCGCGTCGTGCGGAGCACGAACGCCGCGATGATCTGAGCCATGAACGGAATGATGGCGCGGATCGAGATGATCGCCCGCACCACGGTCTTGAGATCGAGGAACGCAAACACCGACGCGAGAAGGCCCAGGGCCGCGAGCGCCACGTACGGATAGCCGTCCCGCGGATGGAGCCGCGCGAACGCGGAGAAGAAGTTCCCGTCGCGTCCCGCGGCCCAGAGGATGCGCGAGTAGCCGAGCGTGAGGGAGAAGATCGACGCGAACGCCGTCCACAGGATGAGCACCGTGACGAAGAGCGCGAGCGGCCGGCCCGCGACCCGCTCCATGTAGAGCGACACGGTGGACGACGAGTTCATGGCCTCACTCGCGGGCAGCACGGCGAGGACGCAGACGTTCATGAGGATGTAGAGCACCGCCACGAGAAGGATCGACACCACGATGACCCGCGGAATCGTCTTCGTGGGGTCCTTGATCTCCTCCGCGAGATAGCAGACGTTGTAGTAGCCGAGGTAGTCGTACACCGCGAGGAGCAGCGCGACGCGAAGGCCCGTGTCCGCCGCGCCCGCCATGGGATTCAGCTCCGTGCGCCAGAACGCGAACGACCCGGGCTTGAGGTGCGGAATGCCGAAGCCGATCACGAGCCCGAGCGCGAGGAGCACCCCGGCCCAGAGCACGATCGAGAACTTGCCGATCGACCCGATGCGCCGGAAGAGGAGAGCCGTCATCAGCAGGCAGAGCGCCGAGGCGATGAACGGCTCCCAGCCCACGGGCACCTCCGGAACGATGAACCGCAGGTACTTCGAGAACCCGATCGCGCCGGACGCGATCGAGAGCGGTGCCGAGAACACGACCTGGAAGAGGAACAGGAACGAGATGAGCTTGCCCCACGTGGCCGGTCCGAATGCCTCGCGGAGAAACGCGTACGAGCCTCCGGCCTTGGGGAGCTGCGCGGAGAGCTCGGCGGTGACGAGACCGTCGCTGATGGCGAGAAGGGCCGCGAGGAGCCAGGCCCAGAGCGCCTGGCCACCGCCCATCGCATGGAGGATCAGCGGCAGCGTCACGAAGGGCCCGATGCCCACCATGTCGATGACGTTGAGTGATGTCGCCTGCCAGAACCCGATCTCGCGCCTGAGGCCGCCCGCGACCGCGCCCGCCATCTGCTTCAGGCCTTGAGGTCCCGGCGGAGAACGTCCTTCGCGATCGTGTTGAGCTGCATGAACGACGTCCCCTCGTAGATCTTGCCGATCTTGGCGTCCCGATAGAGCTTCTCGAGCGGGTAGTCCTTCACGTAGCCGTAGCCGCCCAGGAGCTCGAGCCCGCGTGAGGCGCACATCTCGGCGACCTCGCTGGCCTTGAGCTTCGCGATCGCGGCCTCGCGCAGGAACGGCAGGCCGGCTTCCTTGAGGCGCGCGGCGTTGTACACGGCGAGGCGCGCGCACTCGAGCTCCATGTCCATGCGAGCCAGCTCGTGCTGCACGGCCTGCAGCTCCGCGATGGGCTTGCCGAACTGGACGCGCGTCTTCGTATACGTGGTCGCGTAGTCGAGGGCCGCGCGCGCGATGCCGATCATCTGCGCTCCGATGCCGATGCGCCCTTCGTTGAGCGTCTCGATCGCGATCTTGTAGCCCTCCCCCACCTTGCCCACGACGTTCTCCTCGGGAACCTCGAGGTCCTCGAACGAGAGCGCGAGCGTGGAGGAGGCGCGGATGCCGAGCTTGTCTTCCTTCTTGCCCTTGCCGAAGCCCTTCCACTGGCTCTCGACGAGGAACGCCGTGATGCCCTTGTAGCCCTTGGACTTGTCCGCATTCGCGAACACGAGAAAGAGCTCGGCCTCGAGCCCGTTCGTGATCCAGAGCTTCCCGCCGTTGAGGACCCAGCGATCGCCCTTCTTTTCAGCCGTGGTTGCCAGCGCGAACGCGTCTGACCCGGAGCCGGGCTCCGAGAGTGCGTAGGCCGCGAGCTTCTCCTTGGCAAGGAGGGGCAGGTACCTCTTCTTGAGGTCGTCGGAAGCCCATCTCAGGATGGCGTTGTTGAAGAGCGTGTTCTGAACGTCCACGCAGACGGCGCAGGCCGCGTCGACCCGCGCGATCGCCTCGATCACGGCGATCGCCGTCGTGAAGTTCTGGCCCAGGCCGCCGTACTCCTCGGGGATCTCGATGCCCATGAGATCCAGCTCGAAGAACTTGCGGATCAGGGCGGGATCCATGACGTTGTCGCGGTCCATCCCGAGGCTCTTCGTGGCGATCTCGTCCAGCGCGAACTGGTAGACGCCCTCGGCGAGCTCGCGCTCGTGCTCGGCCAGGATCGAAACCGGTGAGTGGGTCGACGCAGCGTTTTCGGACATGAGCGCCGAGGATATCCGAACCGCTGAGCGGCCATTCAGTCAGGAGCCGAAAAAAGAAAAAGGCGCCGGGTTACCGGCGCCTTCGTCAGATCGAGAAGGAAGGTGACTTAGAAGTCGTAGCGCGCCGCGAGCTGGATCGTGCGCGGGCTCTGCGAGAAAAGGTTGATCTGGCCGAAGTCCGTCCTCGGAGTCTGAGCGGTGCCGTAGGTGGTGAAGGACGTGCTGCGGTTGGCAACGTTGAACGTGTTGAAGCTCTCGGCGAAGATGGACATCTTGCCCGGGCCGAGCGCGAAGCCGACGCCGAGGCGCAGGTCGAGCGTGGAGAAGTCCGGCTGGCGGTTGGCGTTGCGCTCGATGTGCACTCCGCCCACGGTGGGCCGGTCGACGTTGTTGCCGTCCTTGTTGACGTCCTGCCCGATGCGGGTGTCATACGTGCGGCCGGTGCGGTACTCGTAGAACGCGCCCGCGATGAGGCCGAACTTGTCGGAGATCGCGAACTCGTAGGAGGCGCTCGTCACGGGGCCCCACTTGAAGTAACGGTCCGAGAAGCCATAGTTCTGCTCGGGGTTGAGGAGGTCCTCCGAGAAGAGACCGGCGAAGTTGCGCTCGTTGGAGTCGGTGTCCTTGTCCTCGGCGCGGGTCACGGAGCCGAAGAAGCGAAGGTTGTTCGCGAAGTTCTTGCGGAAGTTGAACGTGGCGGACCAGAACCTGGAGCGCGCGTCGGACGCGTACGTCGTGACGCGGGCATAGCCCGTATTGATGCGGTTCTGCGAAGTGCTCGTGGGCGAGAGGCCGTAGCAGGCCACGCCAGAAGCCGGGTCCAGCGCCGGGCAGTTGGCGGCGGGCGCCGCGAGGAGGTTGCGATCGGTGGACCGCTCGAGGTACTTGGACTTGGCGTAGGCGCCTTCGAGGCCGAGAGCGATGCCGAAGACCTCACGCTCGAAGCCGGCCGTGATGCGGTCGGTGTAGGGGTTGCGGAAGTTCGCGTCGATGGCGAAGACGCCGGGGGCGGGAAGGGCCGTGCCCGGCGGGAGGGAGCCGAGCTGCTGGATCGCGTACGGGTTCCAGTTGTTGCCCCAGCCAGGAGCCGGGATGCCCGCCGCGGGGCCGCTCGTGCCCGCGTTCACGACGTACTGCGTGCCCGCGATGCCGTTGGAGGTGTAGAGCTGGGAGAAGAGGATCGCCGGGGTGCGGCTGAAGTAGCGGCCGAGCGACATACGGACGACGGTCTTGCCGTCGGAGCCGGGGCTGTAGGCCACCGACAGGCGCGGCGAGAACTGCTTCTTGTCGTCGGGGATCTGGGCGTCCGGCTGCACGTTGACGGCGCCGGGCGTGAGCACCTTGGCGAGATCGAGGATGGGCGCGTCGGGGTTGTCGAGAGCCTCGTAGCGGAGGCCCAGGGTAAGCGTGAGGTTGGGCGTGGCGTACCACTGGTCCTGGATGAAGAAGGCGAGCTCCTTCTGGGCCTGGTTGAAGTTGCCGCCCTTGTCGGCGCAGGCGGACGCGGAGAGGTTGCCGCAGCCGAGGCCGATGAACTCACGGTACTGGCCCCAGCGGCCGTCGAGAAGGTTCTGCTCGGCACTGCGGGCCGTGGCGCCCGAGCCGGAGGAATTGAACACGAACACGCCGCGCCAGTTCCCCTTGAAGATCTGGTCCATGCTCGTGTCGTTGTACTCGACGCCGGCCTTGGCGACGTGGGCGCCGGCGAGGTACGTGAGGGCGTTCGCGATCGTGATGCGGTCGTTCGTCGCGAGGATCGGGAGGAACGACGTTTCACCGAGGAGCGGGCCGTTCTGGATCTGGATCTCCGGAAGGCCGAGGCCCTTGTCGTAACGGGGGATGTCGTCGTAGCCGTACTGGAAGTTGAAGTCGTTGATGATCGAGCCGAACGTGCCGCTGTAGCTTCCCACCACGGAGAGCGCGTCGAGCGTCTCGATGCCGTTGTTGCTCACGGCGCGGGTCGTCCCCGTCGAGGTCCCGTTGAGACCTTCGTAGTCGGTGAGGTTCGCGCGGGCCGAGAGGCGGTGCTGGTCGGTGAGCTGGAAGTCGAGGCGGCCGAAGTAGACCTTCCCGTCCTGCGTGGAGGGATAGATCGTGTCGTCGGGGAAGAGGCGCGGGTACTTGGTCTTGAGCTGTGCGTAGATGGTGCTGCCGGAAGCCGTGTCGACGCCGTAGATGCGCGGGTCGAGGACGACCGTCTGCGACTGGTCCTGGTTCTCGAAGGACCCGAAGAAGAAGAGTTTGTCCTTGAGGATCGGGCCTCCGATGGAGAGACCGTACTGCCAGGTCTTCTGCTCGTTGGGCTCGATGCTGTCGGCTGCGGTGCGAACCGAACCATCGGAGTTCAGAACCTCGGGGTTGCGGAAGTTCGAAACGAGCGACGAGGGGCGGTGATAGCCGAAGAGCGAGCCGTGGAAGTCGTTCGTGCCGCTCTTCGTCACGACGTTGACGAAGCCGCCGGACGAACGGCCGTACTCGGCCGAGGCGCCACCCTGGATGACCTGGAACTCACGGATCGCTTCCTGCGAGAACGAGAACGGAGCGCGGCCTTCGGCCGAGCCCGCCGTTCCGCCGAAGAACGCGTTCGTGTAGTCCACGCCGTCCACGAGGACGTTCGTGTTGATGCCGCGCTGACCCGACAGCGAGATGCCGCCACGCTGCGTCTCGCGCTGCGCGTTGGGGGCAAGGCGCACGAAATCGGTGAAGTTGCGGCCGTTGACCGGCAGGGCCTGGAGGGCGGTGTTGTCCACCGTCGTCTGGGTCGTGCCCTGCGTGGTCTCGATGACCGGCGCCTCGGCCGTCACCGTGACGGACTCGGCAACGGTTGAGAGCGCGAGCTTGAAGTCGGCGTTCACCGAGGAACCGACGACGATGCTGAGGCTCTTCTTCTGGGCCTGGAAGCCAGAGAGCTTGGCCTCGGCCGTGTACTCACCCGGCGGGACGTTGACGATGCGGTAGGACCCGCGAGCGTCCGTCACCTGGGTAAGCACGAGGCCGGTGCCCTTGCTCTTCGCTTCCACGGAGACCCCGGGCAGGGGACCTCCCTCGGAATCGAGCACCTGGCCGACGATTCGGCCGGTGGTGACGTCTTGGGCTACGGCGACGGGCCCCGTCAGCAGGCACACGGCCGCAGCGAGGCCGAGCCCCGCGCGAAGGATTCGATCGAGTGGTCTCATAAAAGCTCCCCCAAAATTAAGTCGTTCGAAGCGCACGAGTCGAAGAGGATCACGCGTGGGCGTGAAGAAGTGTTGAAGATCCCTGAACGGCCGGAGCATATCGCAGGGGCTCCCCCGGCCGTGAGGCAGCGCACACCTTCACGCCATCTC
>CAZXSG010000161.1:6591-7542 GCA_964643185.1 uncultured Holophagales bacterium | reverse complement strand
GGGCGTGGGGGCGCCGGGCTTGGCGATGGACGGCACGACCGGCGCGGGGAAGGGCGGGACCGTCACGCCGGGGGGCGCCGACGCGGCCGACGGGCAGCCCGCGAGCGTGCCCGTGACGGTGTAGGTTCCCGAGTTGGCGGCCTGGGCGGAAGCCACGCTGTAGGTCTGGGCCGTGGCGCCCCCGATGGGATTCGGCCCCAGGTACCACTGGTAGCTCGTGTAGCCCGCCGTGGCCGAAAGCGAGAGCGGTGTGTTCGTACAGACGCTCGCGGACCCCGGGATCGAGGGGGTCGCGGGCGGCGGATTCACGGTTACCGGCGCGCTCCCGACGGACGTGCCCGCGCAGATGGCGGACGAGATCGCCGTGACGGTGTAGGTCGTCGAGGACGCCGGGCTAACCGAACGCGTCGCCGGGCTCGCGAGCACGTTGCTCTGGATGAGGCCGTCCGACCAGGTGACGCTCCAGGGCGGCGTGCCCGTGAGCGCGGCCTGGATGTTCGCCGACTGTCCGGGACAGATGCCGCCGCCGCCCGAGACGGTGGCGACGGGGTTGTCGCAGCCGCCGATCGGGACACAGGGCCCCGGGCCCTTCGAGTTCGTGACCGAGATCGTGTCGAGGAAGAAGCCGTCGAACTCGGCACCGCCGTCGGTCGTGAACCTCCAGCGGATCAGGACGGTCTTGTTGTCGTACGTGGGCGACAGATTGCTCGTGTACTGGGTCCACGCCGTGAGCGCGGCGTTGGTCGACGGGCCGGTGAAGGCGCCGCGCGTCGAGGCGTATCCGCACGCGTTGATCGGCGGGGTCTGCGTCTGCGCGAGGGTGCTCGGGTAGCCGCCAGCCGGAGGCAGGTGGTTCCAGTTGCTGCCGCCCTCCGGGGAGACCCACACGATAACGCTGTCCCCCTTGTCATCGAGGTTTGAGCCGGCCCAGTACGACCGCCGTGACCCGGG
>CAZXSG010000161.1:0-6581 GCA_964643185.1 uncultured Holophagales bacterium | reverse complement strand
GAGCTCGAGGGCCGGAGTCACGAGCGCCGCGCACGTGGAGCCCGGGTACGGACCCGCGGCGGGACCCGGGTGATAGGACCGGCCGCCGGCCTGCGACTGGTTGGTCACGATGCGCCAGGGGTTCTGGCCCGTCAGCTTCGCCTGCGTATCTCCACCGTCATCGGTGAACGTGCCCACGGCGCCGTTCGAGCCCAGCGGGGTCGCATAGAGCTGCTTGGTGTTCTGCTCCTCGTTGCCGCCGTTGGGTCCCGTTCCGTTCGCGGAGGTGTCCTCGGACCGCACGATGTAGAAGTAGGTCGAGCCCGGCGAGACCAGGTCGTCGTTGTACGCCGTGGCCGAGGTCGTCGCGATCTTGTCGCCGGGTGCCGGCGTGAACCCGGGCGTCGTCGACCGGTACACGTTGTAGCGCACGGCACCGCCCGCGGGGCAGGCCACCGTGGCGCCGCCCCAGCTGAGAGCCACCCGGCACTGGATGCCGGAAGGCGTCGCGGCCGTGAGGCCGGCGAACTCGGGCACGAGATCGCAGCGGCCCGTGGGGGTGATCGTCACGCAGGTCGAGACGGGGCCCTCGGAGCACAGGTCCGCGCCGCGAACCTTGTACGCGTACGTGAGACCGCCCTGGGCGCGAGCGTCCGTGAAGGCGCCGGTCGCCGTGTTGCCGATGTACTGGAACGAGCCGGCCGCCGCGGCACAGGTTCCGGGGGCTCTGTAGACCTGGGTGAGCGTCGAGCCGGCCGCCGCGGCGAAGGTCAGATTGACGCCCATGCTGGGATGCGAGGCCGCGGCGAGACCCGTGGGCGCGGCTCCGACCGCCGTCGCGCAGCCGCTCCCGAACGAAGCCACCACGGCGTAGCCCTGACGATCGGTGTAGGACCGGCCGTTGCCGGGCACCGCGGCGCCCGTGACGGTGATGGTGTACGTGCCCGCCCCGGGCGCCGTGAGGCGCACCTGCTCGACGGTGTTCTTCGCGTCGGCCGTGCCGCCGGTCGTCGAGACGCCCGTGCCGGTGAAAACGTTGCCGAGGAACGTGCCACCGGGGCCGGCAACCGTCAGGTTCAGATTGTTCACGAGCGTGACGGCCGAGCCGAGCGTGGCCTCGGCGTCCAGCCACGCGAGCGTGACGCGCAGCTCCTGCCCCGCGGGAACGTCGATCGTGTACGAGACGCTCTGTGACGTCATGAGGCCGTCGCGGTTCCCCACGTTCCACAGCCGCAGCCGCCGCGGATCGCCCGCGAAGTAGAGGTTGTTGTCGAGGAACACGCGGCCCCAGCCATAGTTGTTGTTGCCGAACGTGCTGTTGTCGGGCAGCGGACGCGTGCCGTTGAGGAGCACGGCCTTCACGAGCGCGGCGCCCGGCGAGAACGCGTCGGCGGCGTTCGCGGTGCCACTGGGATAGATGCCGCTCTCGAAGTACTGCCGGAGGAGGGCCGACGCGCCCGCGACGGTGGGACAGGACATCGACGTGCCCGACAGGCTCGACGTGCCACAGTTGCCGTCGGCGTGGTTCGTGTTGCCCCCCGCCGAGACCGTGCTCGAGCCGGGCGCCTGGATGTCGGGCTTGATGCGTCCGTCGGCCGTGGGGCCGCGGCTCGAGAAGCTCGCGACGGTCGTGCTGTTGCCGCTGCCGAGAGCGCCCACGGTGACGATGTTCTTGGCGTTGCCCGGCGAGCCGCCGGTCTGTGCGCCCGAGCCGCTGTTGCCGGCGGAGAAGAAGATCGTCATCTCCTCGTTGTCGAAGAGAAAGCGGTCCACGTTCTGCTCTTCACCCGTGTACGCGCCCGCGGTGGCGCTGCCGTAGGAGTTCGAGTGGGCGCGCGCTCCGCCGTTCTTGGCCTGGAGGAACATGCTGAACTGGTCGTTGAGGCCCGAGAGGCAGCCCGTCGTGTCGTGGCCGACGTCCTGGAACAGGAGCTTCGCGTTCGGCGCCATGCCGTCGGCCGTGTTGATCCCGGCCGCCGTGGGGCTGGACGGCGACGCGAAGTTGTCGCCCACGACGGTGCCCGACGTGTGCGTCCCGTGGAAGCTCGTCGAGGTCGTTCCACAGACGGCATTGTTGTCGTACGCGGTGGCTCCGGGCTGCACCCAGTAGGCGAAGACCTTCTTCGCGGGCCACGTGAGGCCGAGCGCCGGCGGCACCGGACTGTCGGCGTCCGTGATAGCGGCCGGGGTCCCGTCGAGCCGGAAGAAGCACATGTCGGAGTCGCAGCCGGAGTCCGCGACGGCGACGATCTGTCCCGTGCCCGTCAGATTCCTGCCGAAGATGGAGCAGGTCGTGCACGCATTGGCCGCGATCGAGCTCGCGGTGTTCGACTGCACGGGGCCGAGCGCGTTGTTGTTGTGGAGCTGGGGCACGTCGTAGGGCTCGATCCAGGACACGGCCGCGATCGAAGCCACCGCGTCGAGAAACGCCGGTCGCTGCGAGACGGGCACGGAGTACCGGAGGCGCGGCGCGGCGGGATCCTCGAGGCGCGAGATCTCGACGGCTCCCCGGACGCGCCTGGCGATCTCGGCCGCGAGGAGCGGGACGCTCTCGCCCGGGAACGCGTAGACGCTCATCCCGGGCGTCACGTCGCCCGTGTCCTTCCAGAGGCGCGGGTGGATCTTGTAGCCCGGCTGATATTCCCCCACCCACCGCACCTCGGGAAGCGTCGCGAGGACCGCGCGCGAACGCGCGTCGAGGCGCACCTGGAACGCGTTGTCGGGCAGGTAGCCGTAGAGCTTCACGCCGAGCTTCTCGAGGATCTCCTTCGCGGCGGGCTTGCCGGGCTGGAGCTGCACGATGCCGTAGCCCGGCTCGGCGGCCCGCGCCGAGACGACTCGGGAGAGCTCCAGCTCCTCGCGGAGCGGGTCGAAGGCTCCGGCCTGGAGGAGGAGGTGCGTGCCGCCGCGGGGCGCGGTGTCGGCCGTAGCGGGTCCCGCGGGCCGGGGCTCGATGCGGATTTTCCCGGCGGGGGGGGCGGCGCTTCCGAGCGTTGCACCTGCGAGAGCGAGGACGGCTACGGCCAGGACTTTTCTCAAATGGACCTCTGAGTGGTGGAATCGGGGGGCGCGGCAGTATGTCACGCTGGTTTCGGCCCGTCCGGTCGCCTGCGAAGCCTGTGTCCCGCGTTGCCGTGGCCGTCTGACAGAAGTCACCTCGACGGCGTGACGCCTGCGTGTGGCGGCGCGGGGGCCCGCCGCCCAGATTTCGGGGTGGAGGACTGCATGACCCCGAAATCCGAAGCGACGTCGTCCGCCGCCGTCGCGGCGCTCGCCAACGTCACGAAGCGCTACGGCGCCGTCACGGCCGTCGCGGATCTCTCTCTCGAGGTCCGGCGCGGCGAGGTGCTCGCCGTGCTCGGCCCGAACGGCGCCGGCAAGACGACCTCGATCAGGCTCCTCCTCGGCCTCTCGAAGCCCGACGCCGGTTCGGCCCACCTGTTCGGCCACCATCCGCGCCACCGCGAGAGCCGCGAGCGCACGGGCGTGATGCTGCAGGTCGCGCACGTCCCCGAGACGATGACCGTCGCCGAGCACCTCGAGCTCTTCGCGTCGTACTACCCGGCACCCCTCGGCGTCGACGAGGCGCTCTCGCTGGCCGGGCTCTCGGGCCTCGGGCGCCGCCCCTACGGAAAGCTCTCGGGCGGACAGCAGCAGCGCGTCCTCTTCGCGCTCTCGATCGTGGGGAACCCGGAGCTCCTCTTTCTCGACGAGCCCACGGTGGGCATGGACGTCGAGGCCCGGCGCTCGTTCTGGAACGCGATTCGCGGGCTCGTGGACCGCGGGCGCTCCATCGTGCTCACGACGCACTACCTCGAGGAGGCCGATGCCCTCGCGAGCCGCATCGTCGTCGTGGACCACGGCCGCGTCGTGGCCGAAGGGACGCCCGCCGAGATCAAGCGCAAGACCGCCGGCCGCCTCATCCGTTGCACCACGTCGCTCACCGTCGACGTTCTCGCGGCGCTGCCGGGCGTGACTTCTGTACGCGTGAGCGGTACCACGAAGGAGCTCCTCGCTCCCGTCGCAGAGCCCGTGGTGAGAGAGCTCCTCACCCTCGACCCCGGCCTTTCCGATCTCGAGGTCACGGGCTCGGGTCTCACGGAAGCCTTCCTCGCGCTCACCTCGAAAGACCAGAAGAAGGAGGCCGCGTGATGGCCGAAGCCACGCTCACGTCCGCGCGCACGCTGGCGATTCCCGAAGAGGCCAAGCGCCGCGTCCGCCCGTCCACCGCGCGGATCCTCCTTCTCGAATGCGCCACCGAGCTCCTCCGCACGGCGCGCATGCCCGGCTTCGTGCTGCCCACGCTCGCCTTCCCGGCGATGTTCTACGTGTTCTTCGGGGTCGTCTTCGCGAAGTCGAGCGTGATGATGCCGTCCTACCTCCTCGCCACCTACGGCACCTTCGGAATCATGGGCCCGGCGCTCTTCGGCTTCGGGGTCTCCCTCGCCATCGAACGCGGCCAGGGCTGGCACACGCTCAAGAGCGCGACGCCGGCGCCCGCGTACGGCACGCTCCTTGCGAAGCTCGTGATGTGCCTCGTGTTCGCGTCGCTCATCGTGATCGTCCTCTTCACGCTCGGCGCCACCGTGGGTCACGTGACGCTGCCCCGGGTCACCTGGCTCGTCATGGGGCTCGCGCTCGTCTTCGGAACGATCCCGTTCTGCGCCATCGGCCTCGCGCTCGGAAGCCTGCTCAAGCCGCAGTCCGCGCCGGCCGTCGTGAACCTCCTGTACCTCCCCATGTCGTTCCTCTCGGGTCTCTGGATCCCCATCAAGGTGCTGCCGAAGGGCCTCCAGACGTTCGCGACGTTCCTCCCGCCCTACCACCTGTCCCAGCTGACCCTCTCGCCGCTCGGCCTCTCGCAGGGCACGGACCCGCTCGTCCACGTGCTCGCGCTGGCCGCCGTCACGCTGATCTTCGGCGCCGTCGCGGTCTTCGGCCTCCGCCGCGGCGAGAACTGAGAAGGAACGGACCATGCCCCGCCTCACCCGCAACTCCCTCACGTTCTTCCTCGTCTGGCCCGTCGTGTTCGTGCTGTTCCTCTTCTTCCTGCCCGTGCCGAAGGAGTCCGCTTCGGCCTCGGCGAAGCCGCTGCGCAAGCCCGCCCCGAAGCTCGCGGAAGGTTTTCTCGGCCGCTTCGAGAACTCGCAGCCCGAGTCCGACACGGGCATCCGCTGGCACGCGACCGGTGACAGCGTGCGCGGCGGCACCTCCACGGCCGGCATGGCCGTCTCCGCGAACGGCGCCGGCGGCACGGCGTCCTCGCTCCGCATCACGGGCGAGATCAAGGACGGCTTCCAGTACCCGTTCGCGGGCGCCGGTCTCTTCCCCGGTGGAAAGGACATGACGCCCTGGGACGCCTCGGGGAAGAAGGAGCTCGTGTTCTTCGCGAAGGGCGACGGCAAGACCTATCGGCTCATGCTCTTCTCCCTCGCGAGCGATATCCCGGCAGAGAAGGCGTTCGCGACCACCGGCTCGTGGCAGGAGGTGCGCATCCCGCTCGACGCCCTCGCGGCCGACATGACGCGCTTCAAGGGCATCTTCTTCAGCGCGAGCCCGGGCGACGGCGCGTTCCAGCTCGATGTCGACGAGGTGCGTTTCCAGTAATCTGGAACGCAGCGGATGCGCGACTTCATTTACAGGGTCCACCGGAAGCTCCTGCCCGACGACGAAGACGTCGGCTGGGTGCCCTACCTGTGGCTCGTGTACCTGGGCGCCTTCATCATCCCGCTCTTCAACCCCCGGTTCTCGACCCTCGAGCGCGTCCTCTCCATCGCCGCGCTCGGGGTCTTCCTCGTCGCCTACTTCCACGCTTACTGGACGCAGGGCAGCAGGACGCTGATCCCCATCGCCGTGCTCGTGCTGCTGGGCGCCGGGTTCGCGCCGTTCAACACGGGAGCCATCGTCTTCTTCATCTACGGCGCCTCGTTCGCGGCTCTCGTTGGCCCGCCGCGCACGGGGCTCAAGGTTCTCGGGGCGATCCTCGCCGTCATCGTCGTCGAGGGCGTGCTCGTGCCGCTGAAGATGTGGTCGGTCGCCCCGGCGCTCGTCATCTCCACGCTGATCGGCCTCGTGAACCTCTACTACGTCGAGCTGGGTCGCAAGAAGCGCGCTCTGGCTCTCTCGACCGAGGAGATCCGCCGGCTCGCGGCCACGGCCGAGAGGGAGCGCATCGCGCGGGACCTCCACGACCTGCTGGGACACACGCTCTCGGTCATCGCGCTCAAGAGCGAGCTGGCCTCGCGCCTCGTGACCCGCGACGTCGCGCGCGCGGCCGAGGAGATCCGCGACGTGGAGCGCATCTCGCGCGAGGCCCTCGCCGAGGTGCGCGCGGCGGTGACGGGTTACCGGAGCGGCGGCCTCGCCGCCGAGGTGATCGGCGCGCGCCTCGCGCTCGCGGCGGCGGGCGTGACGTTCACGTGGGAAACGGAAGGCACCGAGCCCTCGTCGGCTCTCGAGGCCACGCTGGCGCTCGTGCTCCGCGAGGCGGTCACGAACGTCGTGCGGCACGCGAACGCCAGGAACTGCACGGCGCGGCTCGTGGGCCACGCGGACCGCCTGGTGCTCGAGGTGAAAGACGACGGACGCGGCGGGCCGTTCCG
>CAZXSG010000160.1:0-7559 GCA_964643185.1 uncultured Holophagales bacterium | reverse complement strand
TTCCGATCCTCAGCCAAAACGAGAGCGACACCGTCATGGTCCCGTCTGAGGGGCACGGCGGGATCTGGACCACCTGGTAGGTCTGCGACTTCGCGAGCGGGAAGGGATTCGGGTAGAGCGCCCAGCTCCCGGAGCGCGAGATCCTCGAAGAGCCCGCGACGTCCTTGATGACGGGAGGGACGCCGCAGGGCTCGACGGACCAAAGCCAGGGCGCGGAGGAGCCCTGGCACGCGCCCGGCGTAGACGCGAACCCTGCCTCGAATCCCCCGTTGATGACGATCTCGGTTGTAGTGCAGGCCTGGGGGCCGCGAGCCAAGAGGTCTAGCGTCTCCTGCCGAACGTCATCGTCGGCAACCAACGGCAGCGCAACGCAGGCGACCAACATCGCAAGCCGATATCGCATTACAAACCTCCTGCCCGGAGCCTTCCTGTGATGCGGATAGCCTATCGAAAGAATCTTCACCTGGGCGTGGAAATGTGACCCCACTCGGGGACTCATTGGCAGTAGAGGGGGCCCCCTCCCAAGTTAGACAAGCCGCCTCAGGCGGCGATGGGAGGGCCTTGTGCTGGATTTGCTCTGGTGGCTGCTCGGTCTCGACGGTCCGAACGATCCGGATGACCCGCCGGGCGACCCGGGCGACAGCGACGGCGAGGTCAGGGTCAAAGTACCGATCGGGGGCTAGCTCGGCGGGCCGAGGCCTAGGCGCTCTCCTGGGCCTCGTCGCTTCCCCTCTCGAGGTAGTGCCGGACTCTCCGAACGAAAGCCGACCGTTCGAAGGCGTCGGCGTTGCCGGCGTCCATCCGCGAGAGGATCGTCTCGAGCTCGGTATCCCCCACGAGAGCTGCCGGTATCCCACCCTGCGCCCGCACGAGGTGCTCGTCTCCGGCCCGCCGGGATCCAACTGCGAAGTGTGCTTCGGCGAGAAACAGGTGCGCGTAGAACACGAGATCGGCGAGCCCTTCCTCTTCGATCAACTCGAGCAGGCGCGGCCCTCGCTCCAACACCTCGCGGAATGCGCCGTCGTCGAGGGCGAAGCCGAGTAGGTTCACACGCGACGCGAGTGCCAATGACGTGAGCCCGGCTTTCGTCGAGGCCTCCAGCGCTCGGCGATAGGCCTCCCGAGCCTCAGATCGGCGCTTCAGCATGTCGAGAAGAGCTCCCCTGTTCGTCAGGACTGCGGCGATGTTGTGCGCGTCCTCATCCGGATCCAGAAGCGCGAGGCCGGCGTCGAGCCTCTCGAGCGCCTGCTCGCTCGCCTTCCGTTGGAAGAGCGCGAGACCGATCGCCGCGATCGCCTTCCCTTCCCACGACGGGAGCGAGAACTCGCGGAACGTGACGATGGACCGCTCGAGCTCGGCAACGGCTCGATCCGTCTCCCCCTTCGCGGAGAGAGAGCACGCGTGGAAGTAGAGGGCCCGGGCTCGGATCAGCTCGTGGTCCTGCTTCTCGGTGGCGATCACGAGGGCCTTCTCGGCGAGCGTCAGCGCGTCCTCCGTGCGGCCTTGCTGGAGCGCGGCCGCGATCCGGACGAAGAGCGCCTCGAGCCGCACGCCGACGACGTCGGCCGGCGCGATCACATCCTCGCGGCACTTGGCCCACTCCCTCACCATGATTCCGAATGCGTCGGCCTTCGCCGGGTGCTTCGCCGCAAGGCGGGACGCACGCTGGCAGGCGTGCAGGACACCCATCACCAGGATGGGATCGTTCCGATGCGCGAGGAGCACAAGGTCCGCATCGGTCTCGTCGATCTCCGCCGCGGCGACGATCTCGGCCGCGAGCTCGCGAGCGCGGGCGAGGGCGCTGATGATTCCTGCCGGGCTCGGCCGCGCGTCGCGCCGCTTCTTCCGCACGGCAAACGAGACCAGCGCTCGCATTTCCTCGCCACTCCACGAGAGCACCTTCCGGCGATCTCGGCACAACTCGCAAGAGTCGAGGTGTGGATGCGATGCGCCGGCCGCGACGAGCCGAACAAGCTCGGAGCTTGGCAGGTGATCATCCTGGACCGCTTCATCCGAGAGCATCGATCAGCCTCTTCCAGCAGCGATCCCGCTGCCTGTAGATCGCCCGCTGCGAGACCTGTAGCTCAGCAGCGGACTCCTGAAAGTTTCCCGTCTCGAGCCACGAGAGTACGAGCGCCCGGCAATCCGGCGAGAGCTGCGCGAGCGCTCGCCGCACCCGGATCAAGGCCTCGAGACGTTCGACGTGGTTCTCATCATGAGGAAGCTCGACGCCCTCGAGGATGGGGTGCTCACCGCGACTCCTGCGCCGCTTCACGATCCGGAGCGCGGCGTGGAGGAAGCACGTCGTGAAGTAGGCCTCGCGGCTCCGGATGGGCACGAGAGCATCCGTCTGAGCGATGGTCTCGGCAACCCTCTGCAGGGCGTCTTCGGCGTCCTCGCGGCTCATGCCGTAGCGCCGCATTCCGAGTTCGATGAGCGTTCCGCCGAGGTTCTCGTAGACCTCTTCCCACTCCCACCCTGTCACCGCGGTCTCTTCGGCTGCGGTGGGCAAGCGGTCAGGCCTTCTTCTTCCGATCAGCCTCCGCGTGAGCCTCCAGGTCCTTGAAGAGCTTCTTGATCCCGGGCGTTTCGGGACCCATGACGTGGAGCATCTCCAAGTCCTTCGGCGAGAGGAGGATCGCTTCGGGCGAGGTGTCGTTCACTCCGTTGCGGCGCTGGAAACGACGCGGGCGGTCTTCGGCGGAAGCGCCGGAAGCCTTCTTTTTAGGCGCCGGCAGCGGCTCGGGCGTCCCCACGGGCTTCGATTCAAGCGCTGCGATGCGAGCCTCGAGCTTGGCGAGTGCGCCGCTCGATTTCTTCTCCGTCACCGGCGCCGCCTCGCCATCGTCCCGTCCGACCACGTGATCGATCGTCGTCCCGAGCGCATCCGCGATCCGCCAAACGAGGCTGACGCCGGGGTCCTTCGTCTTCCCGCTCTCGACCTTGTAGATGGTCGCCTGCTCGACCTGGCATTCCTGGGCGAGCGAATAGGCCGACATTCCGGCCTTCGTTCGGAGCGCACGGACCCGGGTCGCCAATGACATTCCCGCAAGTGTAGCGATCATCTTTTCCGCCCGGTTACTAACGTTTTGGTAGTGACCCTATTGACTAATGGCCGATCGGTCACCATACTTACCGCCATGAAACACGAGCCGAAACCGGGCAACCCAATCGCCGCGCGCCGCGAGGCGCTCGGGCTCTCGCAGTACGCCGTTGCCCGCCGCGCCGGCATCTCACAGACGAACCTCTCGAAGATCGAGAACGGCATCGTTTCCTCCCCTGGAATCCGGATCGCGATCGCGATTGCCGACGCTCTCGACGTCATCGACGTTCGGCAGCTCTTCGCGAAGAAGGCCGCGTAAGTGGCCTCCCTCGTCTGCACCGTTTGTGATGGAGAGGGGTTCGGGGGGCGCGGCCGGTACGCCACGGCCTGCACCGAGTGCCGCGACGGAAACGTGCTCTGCGTCCGCTGCGAGGACGAGCCCGCCGACGACGAGCACCACCTCGACGGAGAGGGCCACGTATGCGGCTCGTGCGCCGAGCGGTACTACGAGCGCCAGCCGGTCGAGAGCCTCACGGACGAGCAGCTCGCGTTCCTCGAGTACTCCCCCCGCCAGATCAAAGCCATCCGCCGCAAGGCGTCGATGGGGTTTCCCTCCAGCGAGATCAACGAGGAGGCCCGCCATGCGGCGTGAACCGCTCTCCGCGTCCGAGTGCCATTCGACGATCGTCGTCAACGGCGTCGCGTTCTTCGGTCCCCTCTCGGGCGCATGCCTCGCGGTCAGCGCCCGGCACGGGCTCGCCCTCTGGCGTACCCGCGAGTGGAAGTACGAGGCGCGCAAGGCGGACGGATCGCTCGTCGTGCCGCTTCTCGAGACCGATCCGATGACGTTCCCCAGCCGCGAACTTCTCGGGCTCCTAGGGAGGAGGGCCGCGTGAGGCGCGACCGCAAGGGGCGCTTCGCGTGCCCGCCCATCTCGCCCGAGATCCTCGCCGAGCGCGCGCTGCTCGCGAAGGTGCGCTCCATTCTCTCGTTCTTCGGCGGCGACATCGCCGACGGCGGGACCCTCGGCGGCGCGAGCACGACGCTCGTCACCTTCACGGCCGGGCTCCAGGCGCGGATCAAGGACGCCCTCGAAGCCGCCCTCAACATCGATCGCCAGATCGTCGTACGCGAGCAGCCCGGCCACGCGGGCCGCGTTCGCTACAGCGTCTTCGTCCTCACCCCGAAGAACAAGCTCGCCCAGGGCGCGCCAACCGCGCCCACGCATGGCGGTCCCCTCGCGTCGGCTGAGGTGTCGGTTTGAGTCACGAGCCCAAGCCTGTGGCGCGACTCGTCCCCGCCGCATCGGGAACTCGTGGGAAGAATTCCGCCCACACCGAAGAGACCCGCCGCGCGATCCAGCAGGCGCTCCCCTACGGCGCGATTCAGCGCGTCCAGGACAGACTCGAAGGGATCCTCCCGGCCCACGGCGTCTCCGATCAGATCGAGGGCTCGAACCGCCTCAGCGTCGACGCGATGGACAACGCGCTCATGGAGATCCCGGCGCGTCGTCGCGCGGAGATCCTCCACCGGCACTACCGGCCCGCCGGACTCGTCGTGTCGGAGGAGGCCGGAGCCAAGGCCCCGGGCTCGCTCCATGAGGCGCTCGCGGCCGTCGTCATCGAACTCGGGGACGTGACGAGGCTCGCGGCTGGCGGGATCGACGCCGACGAGCGCGCCGACTACTCGCGCGAAGTCGCGGAACTCGAGCGCGCCGTCGCGGCGCTGAAGAGGTTCGCGTGAACCACGCCCACCCCCGCGCCACCGTCGCGGCCGCGAACGTCCTGACGGCAGAGCGCCTCACCTACCAGAGCTCACCTTGTGCGGGCGTCGCGGCGCCCGCTCCCTCCATCGCAGCGCACCCCGATCACCTGCTCGTGCTCGCGTGCCTCGTGGATAAGTCGCTCCTCTGCGTCACGCATTACGAGGAGCTTCGCCGCTGGCTCCCTGGCTGGAGCGTCGGCCGGCTCTACCGCACGTTGCACGCGCTCGAAGCCCAGGGGCTCCTCGTGCACTCGCGCCTCGGCTGGCGCGCTGACGAGAAAGCGCTCCCCCGTCTCCGCTCCTACGAGGCCCGCGTCGGCGTTCCCGTCGTCCCGTCCATCCACGCGGCGATTGCAGCCGCAGAAACGAAGAAGGCCGCCCCCGCGCTAACGAGGACGGCCCGAGGAGAAAACCGTGAGGACTGAGAACCTACCCGCACCCGCACCGCCCGTCAAGGTGCGCTCCGCCCAGGACCCCGAAATCCGCGAGGAAGTGAAGCGGCTCCTCGGGCTCCTCCACACGCCCGACTTCGTGGCGACGTTCGCTCAGGAGATGGTCGCGCTCCGCGCAGAGAACGCGGCGCTGAAGAAGGAGGTCAGCGGCTGGACCGCCGCCGCGGTCGAAGTGCTGCGCGGCCCGCGCCCCGTCCATTCCTTCGACGCGAACGGTAGCGAGGTAGCGCCGTGAGCCTCGACGTGCAGGAAAGCGCCGCTCTCTGCAACATGGAGCTTCACCTCGGCCGGATCTCCGACGACACCCCCGACATGGCCGACCGCGTCGCGGAGGCGCTCTTCGTGAACTGGACCGGCCGCTACCTCGGCCAGTACGCGAAAGACGAAGAGGTCAGGGCGTACGCCGAGAACGCCAAGCGCTTCGGCCGGATCTTCACGGAGACGCCGAGGAGCACGCCGTGAGCACGCCCCGCTTCGTCGTCCACATCGGAGGCCGCTCCTTCGGCGTCATCGGCGAGTTCGGACCCGCCGCGCTCTTCGCGGCGCTTAGCCGCACGCGGCTCGTCGAAGAGCGCAACGGCACGTGGGCGCCGATCCACGGCGCGCCCATCGCGCTCACGGTCGAGATCCTTCCGTCCCTGCCGGTGCGCCGTCCGAACGCGCCCGCGGGCCCCTCCACCGCCACGGCGCCCGAGAGCACGGAGGACCCGAACGATGTCCCCTTCTGAGTGCCGTATCCCTTGGACGAAGCCCGTCGCGCTGCCCTCGCGCGTCGCAACGATCCATCTCTCGGATGCTCTCCTCTGCGTCGAGTGCGAGGCCGTGTTCTCGCGCCCCGCCAAGAGCTGCCCGGACTGCGGCGACACCGCGAGCGTAGGCCTCGCGAAGGCGATCGGCCTCCTCGGGCCTGGCGTGCGCGCCGTGAGGGCCGCATGAGCCTCACCAACCACCCGCCCGGCCACGACTACTCGCGTTCTGGCCCCAAGCGCTGCCGCTCATGCTCGGCCCGCGTCAACGTCTTTTCCCTCCGCTGCAACGGATGCGGCGAGGTGTGGCAGGGCAAGCGCACGCACAAGCCGGGATACGAGCCCGAGCCGACGACTCCCGCGCCCGCGATCGCCCTCGCCTTCCCCGACTTCGACGAGCTGCCCCTTGGGAGCGCAGCGTGAAGCCCCGTCCCTGCGAAGTCTGCGAGGCCGCGGTGCTCTCGGCGCACACGATGGCGGGCGTCCCCCTGGCCGTCGACGCGAAGCCCGTCGAGGGCGGGCTCTTCGAGCTTTCGACCTCCACCTCTTCTCCCGAGCCCTGCGCTTCCGCTCGCGGCAACGGCGCGAAGGGGCTCGGCTACCGCGTGCACGTCTGCGCGGACGTCACCGTTACGAATCGACGGATTGGGAGCTTCTACGTATGAAGACGCTCCCTTTCCTTCACGGACTGTCGGGGCCGCAGGTCGTGATGCTGCTCGTCGCCGTCGGCCTCGGCGTCTGGATCGTCTACGAGCTCCGGCGCTTCGCCGTCGGCGTCGACGCGATCTCCAACCCTGGCGCGGCGAAGCAGGACGAAGAGGACCGGCCGTGAGCGGCGCGATCGTTCCCGCCGCGTCCGCTCTCCTCATCCGCGACGAGATCTGCGTCCGCCCTCTGATCTGGAAGACGGCCCTCGGCCGCTTCGTCGCCGTGCGGGCGATGAACACGAGCCACCTCTTCAACGCGATGAAGATGTGCTTCAACCACCTCGCCGAGCAGCACAACGGACAGCCGGTCCTCTTCACCCACAAGTACCGCGACTTCACCGCGCGAGCCGTCCACGATCCGGGTTGGCTCGCTGTCTTCGTCGTCGGGATGCTCTTCGAGCTCGAGACACGCACCGACCTCCCCGCGTTCCACGTCGAGCCGCTGCGCCTCATCCGCGCCCAGGTCTTCGGCCTCACCGAGCCCGGGCATCTTCCGAAGGCAACCCCGGCCCTCCCGGCCGCGCGGCCGTGGGAGATGCGCGACGAGTCCGAGCGGCGCTATTGGAGCGAAGCGTGAGCGCCGCTCTCGACCTCCTCGCCCCCGCTCCCGCCCCCGTCGCTCCGACCGAGCGCGAGAGGTGGCTCGCGGAACGTCGCCGCGGCATCGGTGGATCCGACATCGGCGCGCTGCTCGGCCTCTCGGCGTGGGGCACGCCCCTGACCGTGTGGGCCGACAAGATGGGCCTCTCGCACGGCGCGCCCGAGACGCGCGAGCAGCGCCTCGGCAAAGCGGCCGAGCCCCTCATCGCGGCCGAGTACCGCATCGAGACCGGCCGCGAGATCCGCC
>CAZXSG010000159.1:0-7589 GCA_964643185.1 uncultured Holophagales bacterium | reverse complement strand
CGCAGATGATAGCCGAAGGAGACCATGAACGAGAATGGCGAGGGAGGCGCTCCCGGCGTTGCGGCGTTGCCCGCGCTCGCGAACCCCGCGGCGCCGAAGGACGGCGCGCTCGGGATCGCCGCGGCCTCGCCGGCGGCCTGGCTCCGCTGGCTCGCCGCCCTCGCCGTCTTCGCCTCTCTCGGTGCGGCGTTCCGGGCGCAGTTCCTTTACACGGGAGAGGTTCTCACCCGCTGGCGAGACTCGGTGGTCTGGGCGTGGACGCCGGACTTCAGCCGGGCCACGATCTTCCTTTGCGTTGCCTGTGGCCTCGCGGCCCTCGCGGCCCGCTGGATCTCGACGCGCACGGAGCTCGACCGGCACACGGTCTTCGTGGCGATTCCCGCGCGCCACTCGGTTCTGCTGCCCGCGATTCTGGGCGGTCTCGCGACCCTGCTCTACGCGATCCGCGGGGAGACTTCGGTCGTGCGACTGCTGTGGGCCGGCGGTCTTTCGGTGCTCGTCGCGCTGCTCCTCCTGAATCACGTTCCCGACGCCGGGCAGCCGTTCGGCCTCCTCGAGATCGCGGGGCTCGGGACCCTCACCGCGGTGGGCTTCTGGCTACGGTTCTATCAGCTGGCGACGCTGCCCGAGCACACGGACAACGACGTCGCGCTCATGGGGGCCCACACGCTGGACCTCATGGACAAGGGCGACCCGCGGTTCTTCGGCCTCTACGCCTCAGACCATCTGCTCTCGTTCCACCAGATCCTGGCGCTCGGCATGCGCCTGTTCGGGAAGGACCACGAGGGCCTCGTGATCACCTCCGTCCTGGCCGGCACGGCCACCATACCGGCCCTCTACCTCCTCGGGCGCGAGCTCTTCGGCCGCACGGCGGCCGGCGTCGCGGCAGCGTTACTCACCGTTTCGTACACCCATTACCACTTCAGCCGGATCCTGTTCGGGCCCCTGCCGACGCTCCTCCTGACGCTCGGACTGGCCCTCCTCTTCCGGGGCTTTCGCACGGGCGCACCGCTGCACCTCGCCGGCTCCGGGGTTCTGTGCGGCCTCGCCCTCCACACGTACTATTCGGGCCGGGTCGGGCCGGTGATCCTCCTCGTCCTCCTGATCGCGTCCTTCACCATCGTGAAGCGCGACCAAAGGCCGGCTCTGAAGGCCTGGGGCTGGGCGCTCCCCGGGGGGGCAATCGCCTTCGGGCCGATGCTCGCCTACATGCTCGCCGACCCCCAGGTGTTCGCCGGCCGCGGCAACGAGGTCGCGCTCTGGAATCCCCGGGTCTGGGAGCACTCGATGGCGAAGTACCACGCCACTTCGGCTGTCGACGTCCTCATCGGCCAGGTGCGCTCTTCCTTCCTCACCTTCCATCTCTACGGCGACGGAAGCCCCCATTTCGCGTTCCCGAGGCCCATGGTCTCTTCCCTCACGGCGGCTCTCGCCGTCCTCGGTCTCGGGGTCGCTGTCACCCGGCTCCGCTCGCTCGCGTACCTTCTGCCGGTCGCGTGGCTGGTTCTCACGCTCGTTCTCGGAGGGGTCATCACCTCGGATCCACCGTACTGGCCGCACCTCAACATCGTGCTTCCGGCGGTGATGCTGCTCGCGGGGGCCGGCGCCCGGCTCGTCGTCGAGGCGCTCTCCGGGATCGCGCCGGCCTCGCGGTTTCCCCTCCTCGCCCTCCTCGCGACGCTGATCGCCTTGACGGGCTTCCAGAACTGGTTCGTCTACGTGAGCTACGCCAGCGGCGATGCGGGTCCGCGGGTCGCTTCGAGCCGGTTCCTTCGAAGGCTGCCGAGCGACACCCGGGTCTATGTCGCCAGTGACATCACGTCGTGGAACGAGTTCGCCTTCCGTTTCTGGAATCGCGACAAGGAAGGGAGAGACCTGCGGGGAGAGGAGCGCGACCGGCTCGAGCTGCCCGTCGACCGGCCGTTCATCGTGCTCCTGTTCGAGAACGAGGAGATCCTGCCGCGCCTCCAGGAGAAGTACCCCGATGGCATCACGCGGGTGCGACGCGACGCCACGGGCAAGCTCCTGAACGTGTTCTTCGTGAACTTCCCCGGAGGAGGATTTCATCCGGTGAAGGCAACCGATCCGCCCTCCAGGGCAAAAGGCTGGACCGTCGTGGCTGCCGCGGCCGGAATCTGGCTCGCGGGTCTCGTCTGGATGCGGCGAAGGGCCGCCGCGATCTCCACGCAGCGGTGGCCGAGGGCCCAGGGTAGCCCGCCGTAGACGGTTCTGCGGCTGACGACCCTAGACCGAGCGCTTCGCGGCCCGGGCGATGGCCAGGAACGACGCGACCTTGAGCGAGGCGCCTCCGAGCAGAGCGCCGTCGATGTCCTCCTCCTCGAAGAGCGCCGCCGCGTTCTCGGGGGTGACCGATCCACCGTAGAGGATGCGGATCTTTTCGGCGGCTTCCTTCCCCCAGAAACTGCGCACCATCTCCCGCAGCGCGCGGTGGACGTCGGCCGCCATGGCGGGCGTCGCCGATCGGCCGGGGCCAATGGCCCACACGTGCTCGTGGGCGGGCACGGGGCGGCGGGGGGCGGCCTCCGGGAAGGCCTCGAGCGCGCTCATCTGCTTGCTGAGCGCCCTCTCGGTCGTACCGGCCTCGCGCTCTCCCAGCGTCTCGCCCACGCAGTAGAGCGGCGTGATGTAGGCCTCCGCGAGGCGCTCGATCTTGCGGGTCAGATCGATCTCGTGCTCGTTGCGGTAGCGCCGCCTTTCGCTGTGTCCCACGATGACCTGGGTGACGCCGCAGGCCTTCAGCATCTCTGCGGAGACCTCGCCGGTGTGGGGTCCGGAGACTTCCTGGTACACGTCCTGCGCGAGGAGGTGCACGAGGGAGGGGCCCACGGTCGCGCCCACGCGGTCCAGCGCGGGATACGGCGGGGCGATGCCGAGCTCGACGTCCTCGGGAAGCCCGCCCTCGACCGAGAACAGCTCTTCCACGAAGAGCTGCGCCTCGTAGGGCGTCTTGTTCATCTTCCAGTTCCCGACGACGTAGCGGCGTCTCACCTCGCGAACCTCCCTCGGGATCCTAAAGGAGCGCGTCCACCGCGGGCAGAGGCTTTCCGCTCACGAAATCGAGCGACGCTCCGCCGCCCGTCGAGACGTGCGAGATCTTCTCCGCGAGGCCCGCGGCGTTGATCGCCTCGACGCTCTCGCCGCCTCCCACGACGGTGAAGCCCTCGCAGGCGGCGAGCAGGGTCGCGACCCCGAACGTCCCCTGATCGAAGGGCTTGGTCTCGAAGACACCCATCGGCCCGTTCCAGAACACCGTCCGGGCCGTCGCGAGGAACCGGCGGAACATCTCGAGCGTCTTGGGACCGACGTCCAGCGCGGCCTCGCCGGCCGGGATCCCGTCGATGGGCACGACGTGAGCCAGGTCCGCGGCCGCGAGAGAGGGCGCGACCTGGAAGTCCGACGGGAGCACCAGGGAGACGCCCCGCTCCTTGCAGCGGTCCATGACCTTCCGGGCGATGGGAACTCCATCCGGCTCGACGAGGGACTTGCCGGTGGGCAGGCCCATCGCGGCGACGAAATGGTTCGCCATGCCGCCGCCGATGAGCACGACGTCGGCTTTCTCCACGAGCGCCTCGAGGGCCGCGATCTTCCCCATGATCTTGGCGCCTCCGAGAATCGCCGCGAACGGACGCTCGATGTCGGTCACGACCCGGGAGAGGGCCTCGAGCTCCTTCTTCATGAGAAAGCCCACGCCCCGGGAGTCCTTGGCGTAGTACTCGGCCATGCCGCAGGTGGAAGCGTGAGCGCGATGGGCCGTGCCGAACGCGTCGTTCACGTAGACGTCGGCGAGGCGCGACATCGCCCGCGCGAACTCGGGATCGTTCCCCTCCTCGCCCGGGTGGAAGCGGACGTTCTCGAGGAGCGCGACATCGCCGTTCGCGAGCGCCTTGACCGAGGCCTCCGTGGCCGCGCCGACGCAGTCCGGAAGGAAGACGACCGGGGAGCCGAGGTGAAGGGCGAGCTTCTCCGCGGCCGGGCGAAGCGTGTACTTGAGATCCGGCGCGCCCTTGGCCTTGCCCAGGTGCGAGGCCAGGATCACGCGGGCGCCCTGCTCGCGCGCGTAGCGAATGGTCGCCAGCGCCTCCACGATGCGGGTGTCGTCCTTGACGACGCCGTCCTTCACGGGGACGTTGAAGTCGACCCGCAGAAAGAGGCGTTTTCCCGAGAGAGACAGGGTGTCGATCGAGCGGGGCAGCGTCGCCATCGTGACTCCTCGAAGGTGCCGAAGCCCCCGCAGGGAGCGGCGGGAACCGGCGATCTGAAACGGTTCCCGCAGTATGCCGCAATCGCTCGACGGCGGACGCTACTCCCTGGCCGCGAGCTGCGCAGGCAGATAGGACGAGTCGTTCGTGCCCGAATCCACGAGCGTCGCGTAGGCCGAGACCACGCCGCCGCTCGGGGCAATGCGCATGAGCGCGGCACGGGGGCCCTCGCCCAGGCCTCGCGACCGGAAGAGATCGTCGATCTGCAGGCCTCTCGACACCGGGACCCGTTCGTCGAACGCGGCGAGCGTCGCGCCCTGCTCGTCGAGGATCGTCACGCGCACGGTGACGGGCGCCGAGGGCGCCGTGGGCGCCGTGAAGAACGACGTCTCGACGAGCGCCAGGTTCGTACGGAACCCGGGACCTCCCACGGCTCCCAGGATCTCGAGCGTGTCCCCGGCGTTCGCGATCTGGAAGGCCGAGAGGGGCGGAAGCGCGAAGCCGTACGTGCTTCCGTCGGGGCGCAGGGCATAGGTCCGCGACGTCAAGGAGACACCGGACGAGTCGAAATCCGAAGCGACCCGCAGCTGAGCGACACCGCCGAGCGGGAGTGCCGTTCCCAGCAACAGGGTCGCGAGCGCGTCCTTCAGCCAGCGGCTCTCTCCCGGAAGGAGCACGAGGCGGAGGAACCCTTGCGGGAGGGAGAAGTACGCGGGGTTCCAGGCCCGCGCCTCGAGCGTCAACACACGGAGCGCGGAGGACGCGTTGGTGAGAAAGAGGTCGCTCCGGAAACGGGCGCCGCCGAGGCCATCCGTGTGCACGATGGCCGGGATCACGCGACCGGGGCCCAAAGCGGTGTCCGGCGTGAACCAGGACGGATCGTTCGAGACGTTGTCGATCACCGCGACTCCGCCCACGACCTCGCCCGCCAGCGATTCCAGGAGAAGAGCGCCCCGCTCGCGGGGGGAGATTCCCGTCGCCTGCGCCAGATCATTGATCTGAAGCGGAGAGCCGGCGGGCAGAGCGACGTCGACGCCGGACCCTTCGTAGCCGTAGGCCGAGGCGATCCGGAGCCGTGCCTCCGAGGAATCGCCGGAAACGTCCGGAGAAAAGAGCACGGCGTTGGTTCGAAAGCCCTGGCCGAGGAGAGCCGCGGAGAGAGTGGCCGGAACCGACGAGGTCGCCGTCAACGCGTCGAGAGCGGGCACGGTCGTCCCATAAGAGCCGTTTCCGTCCGTCGCCCGAGTGGCTGTCCGGCTCGTGGCATTCACCGATCGGCCGAGGGGCGGAACCAGCGTGAGCGCGCCCGAAGCCGCGGACAGAGAGAAGAGGGTGCCCAGGACATCCTCGAGGCGAACGATCTCGCGCGGGCGCAGCTCGATCGCGCGGACCAGCTCCGGGCCACCTCCCGAGGGCGCAAAGAGAACCGTCAGGCGGAGAGGCTCGCCATCGGGATTGTGGACGATCAGCTCGGAGCGCCAGCTCGAGAGATTCGCGCCGTCGGTCCGCGCGACCGCCGGAATCACGAGCCGCTGCGCGAGCGAGGCCTTCACCACGCCCCACTCTTGCACCACATCCGCGCCGCCCCCGCCCCCGCCACTGCCGCCGGAGGCGCCACCGCCTCCGACCGCACCGGGCCGCTCGCCGCCGTCGAAGATGAAGCTGCCTCCCTCCGCGACCGCGTCTACGTCGAGGTGCACGAAGCCCTTGGTCGCGTTTTCGACCAGGAAGAGCTCGTCGTAGGACGAGGGCGCGGGCCCGCCCACCTCCCAGATCGCGAGCGCGGGGTCGACGAAGTACGGCGACGGGCTCCCCGCCGGGGGGACCTGGGCGGATCTCGGTCGATGGACCTGCACGAGGACCCTTCTTCCGGACGCGGCCGAATGCAGCGCCTCGACGACCGGTCTCGAGGGGTCGGCCCAAACCTCCTCGGCTGCGTCGAGCGAGGAATCGTGCCGAAGCAGGCGCGTCGGCTGGAAGGCATGGCGGGTGAGGATCCAGGCGCCGGAGAAATCGCCCCACGGGACGGCGAAGAGGGCCGCTTCACCTGGGGCTTGCGGTATCGCGGCGACCTCCCGGCCCGGACCGGGATCGCTCCCTCCCGCCGGGAAGAAGGCGATCGCGTGGGTGGAACGATGGGGTGGAGGCGGAGCCCCGCTCCAGGTGAGACGCGCGTAGGCCTCGCCTTTCGGCGTGATCCAGCCGTCTCCGACAGTGGAGGGAATCCGGCCGCTCAGCATACCGAAGACGCGCTGCGCCCTCGTCCGGGTGTCGATGCCCACGAAGGACACCTGCGGCACTGCGCGTTCGGAGATCGCAACGAGGGCCTCGGACCCGTCCCGGCTCCCGCCCAAGAGGCGAAGCGAACGGTTGCCCGCCGGCAGGAGCTCCACCACCTCGAGGCTGGCCCGCACCCCGATGAGCCGGTTGGACGTGCTCGCCGGACCGTCGATGAAGACGAACGGCATCGCGTCCGTCCCCGGACGGATCTGGGCGCCCGCGCCCCGCGCGACTGGGCCTCCCGTGTCGGGCAGCGAGGAGGAGTCCACCGTGAACCATGGTCGTGCGGGTACGGCGACGGGCAGCGTCCGCCACGAGAGCCCGCCGTCGGAGCTCGCCCTCCAAACCCAGCCCAAGTCGCCCGTCTGCACCAGGATCAAGAGGAACTGCTCGCCACCTGAGCCTTCCTTGTACGCTGCTGCCGCGATCGTCGCCTCCGGATGGGCCGTGCGCGCCGGAACCCGGGCCCGTGAGTCGATGAGCCGCAGCGGGCCCCGCGGCGGGTCCTCGTAAAGACAGTACGGGCAGAAACGGGAGCCGGGGGACCGCTCGATGAGCGCGACGAAGCGCTGGGTGCGCTCCTGAATCGCGGGGACGGCCTGGCCCGCAGTGACCGGGGCATAGGAAACGACCCTCGCCCAGGCGAGTCCCGGACACACCATGAGGAGGATTCCGAAAAAGAATCGACGCACGCGAACCTCTCTTCCCGAAGAAGTGGCGGACGCCTTCCGGATCTCACGCCCGTACACTCGGCGGCCCATGACGCCCCTCGTCACGACCGTCGTTCCCTGGCGCTTCGAGAACGGAACGCTGCATCTCCTCGACCAGCGGCTCCTGCCCCACGAGGAGACCTGGCCCGTCTGCGACGACGCGGCGAAGGCCGCGGACGCGATTCGCACGCTCGCCGTGCGCGGGGCCCCGCTCATCGGCGTCGCGGCCGCGTTCGGCCTCGCCGCCGAGGCCCGCCGGCACGAAAGCGATATCGCTTTCGAAGAGCGGGTCGCGGAGGCCGCGCGGCTCCTCGCGGCCGCCCGGCCCACGGCCGTGAACCTCCCCCTCGCCATGTCGCGCCTCCTCGCGGTGTTGGAG
>CAZXSG010000158.1:0-7594 GCA_964643185.1 uncultured Holophagales bacterium | reverse complement strand
GGCGGGCGGAACCCGTTTCTCGCCCAGTCCGCCGAGTCGGGCCGATTCCCGACCTACCACTCGCTGGAAGCAGCCGAGCGCGTCGAGAGGGCGCGCGCGGGCGACGAAGCTACTTGATCTTCACCGTGTCGAGGAACGCGACGAGATCGTCGTAGAGGCCGCCGGTGTTGGCGAAGCTCGCGTAGTTCTTCGCCGTCGCGAACCACTCCTTCGTCGTCGGGCGCGTCGTCTCGAGAGCGGTCTTGAAGTCTGCGCGGTTCACGGGTCGCGACGTTCCGCTCTGGAGCGCCTCGCGAAGAGGGGCCTCGACGGCCCGCTCCACGAGCTCGAGTAAGTCGGCCCCAGAGAAAAGCTCCGTGCGCTTGGCGAGATCCGAGAGGTCCACATCCGGCCCCACGGGCCGCTCGCGGAGATGCAGCCGCAGGATCTCCATGCGCGCGGCGCGGTCCGGCGGGGGCACGAAGAGAACGCGGTCGAACCGGCCCGGGCGGCGAAGCGCCGGGTCCACGTGCCAGGGTGCGTTCGTCGCGGCCATGACGAGGAGCCGATCGTTCGACTTGGCGACCCCGTCCATCTCGGAGAGGAGCTGGTTCACGAGCGTCTTACCTGGACTGTTACGTGCGAGCTGGCGGCTTCCCCCGATGGCCTCGACCTCGTCGAGGAAGAGGACGGCCGGCGCGCGTCGGCGGGCCGCCTCGAAGACGCCCGCGAGCTTCTTCTCGCTCTCTCCGAACCACATGTCGAGGACGCTCTCGATCGCGACGTTCACGAACGCGGCATCGCATTCCCCGGCCGTCGCGCGCGCGAGCAGCGTCTTGCCGCAGCCCGGGGGACCGTAGAGAAGGATCCCGCCGCCCTGGCGCTTTCCGTACGCCTTGAAGAGCTCCGGTTTCTGGAACGGGAGGACGATCTTCATCCGGATCATTTCCTTGATCCCGTCGAGACCGCCGACGTCGGCGAACGTCGTCTCGCCGCGCTCGGAGACCTCGTACGCCTCGGGCTCGTCGGGCGCCTGACCCTTCTGGCGACCGCCGCGCACGAGCCGCAAGAGCTGCCCCGACGGCTCGGGCTCGGCGGGCGGGACCCGCGAGGCCGCCTCGGCGCGATTCCGTTCGTCGCCCGGAGGAAGGAATCGCAGCGCCTCGCGCGCCGCGTCGCGGGCCTCGTTCTCGCGCCCGAGAGCGGCGAGGATCTCCGAAACCTGGAGCCACAGCGGACCGTTCTGGGGGCTCACGGCAAGGGCCGAACGGAGGCCCGCGAGGGTTCTTTCGAGAAGGTCGGACATCAAAGACTCCGAATCCAAGGATGCCGCCGTGCGACGAGCGCCCGGGTGATGGGCCGGGCGAACCAGGTGTACGCGCAGAGCGCGAGGTAGACGACGTCGAAGAGCTCCTGGGCTTTCGGATGGTCGGGGCCGATCGCCTGGGAGAACGCGTTCGCGACGAACCAGAGGCTGGCCACGACGAGGAGCTGCACGCCCGTGGACGCGCGACTCATGAGGAGCGAGTACCAGAGGAACGGACGGTAGAGGGGGGAGCTGGCCATCACGGCCTCGGCGAGCCCACGGAACGCGAGCTCGTTGCCGGGCTCGAGGAGCAGGGCCTCCCGAAACGCCGACTCGGCTCCCGGCACGTCGCGACGCGAGAGCCTCACGAGTCCCTGGACGGCATGCGCGTCGGCGTTCTCGGGGTCCAGAGCGAGTGAGCGCAGGACGGAGCCCTCCGAGAGGTGGATGTCCGAGGGCTTCACCTGGAGGAGGAGCTGGGCTCTCAAGGCATGGGCGTCGGCGTCATCCGGATCCAGCTCGAGCGCGTGCTCCACGACCTCGAGGGCCGCCCGGCTTTCGTTGAACGTCGCGAGGAGCCGGCCATACGTCTGGTGATGGTCGGCATCCTCGGGATCCAGCTCGATCGCGGTGAGGAGCGCCTGCTCGGCCTCGCGGAAGCGGCCCGTCGCGCGGAGAGCGAGCGCGCGGTAGTAGTGAGCGAGGTCCGAGTCGGGGGCGCGCTTCAGGCATTCCCCGATGGCGTTCAGGGCGGCCACGGCATCGCCCTTCGAGAGGAGCACCTGCGCCATGACGAGGAGGGAGTACGGGTTCTCCGGATCCTCGGCGATCAGGCCCTGGGCGATCTCCTCCGCCCGGCGGACCTGGCCGACCCGGAGCAGGAACGCGACCTGCTGAGCCGCGTCCCCGGTCGCGAGAGGGAAGGCTTCCTCGCCGTCGAAGGACCCGTCGAAGCCATCTTCGTCCGTCATCGGGTGATGAGCCCCAGCAGCAGCATGCGCACGCCGAAGGGAAGGACCATCCCGAGCGCGAAGACGACGAGGACGCACGGCAGGATCGGCACCTCGCGGCCCCCCAGCACGTCGTTGCCGAGGGCGTGCAGGCGATGCGCCCGGTAGAGGACGAACCCCACTCCGAAGTGCCACAGCCGGCCCACGAGAAGCAGCGCGGCAGGCTCCCTCAGGCCCAATGTGTGGGCGCTGATGAGCACGAGGAGGAACAGGAAGAAGCCCGCGAGCCCGAGCGTGAGGGAGCCCGCGAAGAGCTTCCACCTTCGGAGCAGTGCGGCGTTCCACATCGCGCCCACCGCCGCGACGGCGCTGCCCAGGACGAGGCTCGAGTAGCAGAAGAAAACGGGAGGCAGCAGCGGAAGCCTGGCCTTGCGCCCGTCCGGCACGTGCCGCAGACGGAACCGGGGGGCGGTGGCAGAGAGCGCGACTTCCAACGGGCGAAGGCTAGCCTACCCGGCCGTCACATGGCGTCTCATCGCGTGGGCTAAGATCCGCCCCCTTGCGCGACGCCCGTCGTGCGTTCGGAGCCTTTCGCCGTGACCCCAGAACAGATTTATCACTTCGTCGTGCAGCTCGCCGTCCTGCTTTTCGCCGTGTCCTTCCACGAGTCGGCACACGGGTGGGTGGCGCTCCGCTTCGGAGACACCACCGCGCACGACCAGGGGCGCATCACCATGAACCCGGCGAAGCACCTGGATCCCATCGGGAGCCTCTTCGTGCCGCTCATGCTCGCCCTCTCGGGCGCGCCGGTCTTCGGCTGGGCAAAACCCGTCCCGGTGAACCTGGGCGGCGTGAAGAACCCCCGCAAGGCGAACTTCTTCGTCTCAGCGGCAGGGCCGCTCTCGAACGCGATCCTGACCGTCGTCTTCGTGGGGGTTCTCTACGGGCTCCTCGCCGCGTGGGACGGGGACAAGAGAAGCTTTCTCAAGCCCCTCATCGACATCGCGTACACGAGCGTCGTCATCAACGTCGTCCTCGCGGTCTTCAACATGCTGCCCGTGCCGCCGCTGGACGGCTTCGGGGTCGTCGAGAGCTTCGTGCCCACCCGCTTTCTGCCTCAGCTGCTGTGGGTCCGCAAGTTCGGCCCGATCCTCTTCCTCGTGCTCATCTTCACCGGCCTGTTCCGGGTCGTACTCTCTCCGGCGGTGAACGCCATCCTGAAATTTTTGGGAGTCCCCGCGTGACACGAAAGATCGTGCTCTCTGGAATCCGCCCAACGGGCCGCATCCACCTCGGGAACTACTGGGGGGCCGTGAAGAACTGGGTGGATCTCCAGGACGCGTACGACTGCCGCTACTTCATCGCGGACCTCCACGCCCTCACGACGTCGTACGCCGAAACCTCGTCGATCCGCAGCGCGACGATGGACGGTGTCGTGGACCTTCTGGCCTCCGGCATCGATCCCGAGAAGTCGGTGCTCTTCCTGCAGTCGCAGGTGCCGCAGCACGCGGAGCTCGCGGTGGTGTTCGGCATGATCACGCCTCTCGGCTGGCTGGAGCGCGTGCCCACGTACAAGGAGCAGATCGAGCAGCTCCGCGAGAAGGACCTCGGCACGTACGGGTTCCTGGGCTATCCCGTGCTCATGACGGCCGACATCACGCTCTACCGCGCGAACTTCGTCCCGGTGGGGAAGGACCAGGAGAGCCATCTCGAGATCAGCCGCGAGATCGTGCGGCGCTTCAACGGTTTCTACGGCGAGGTCTTTCCCGAGCCGCAGGCTCTCTACACGCCGTCGCCCAAGGTCCCCGGCATCGACGCGCGCAAGATGTCCAAGAGCTACGACAACACGATCGCTCTCTCGGCCTCGGCCGACGAGGTGAAGACGGCCGTGATGGCGATGGTGACGGATCCCAAGCGCGCGCGACGCGCGGACCCCGGCGACCCGGACACGTGCAACCTCTATCCGTTCCATCAGCTCTACTCGCCGGAAGACGAGCAGAAGACCGTCGCCGAGGAGTGCCGCACGGCGACGCGCGGCTGCGTGGACTGCAAGAAGCACCTCATCCGCAACATGAACACGGCCCTCGAGCCGATCCGCGAACGCCGAATGGCGCTCGAGGCCAAGCCCGAGCTCGTACGCGAGGTGCTCGAGACCGGCAACGAGAAGGCCCGCAAGCTCGCCTCGGAGACCATGGAATCGGTTTCGTCGGCCATGGGCCTCTACGTCTCCGGCGGAAAGCCCTAGCGCGGTGGAAGGCATCCGCATCCCGAACCCGCCGGGCGGGGAGTTCCTCCAGCCCTATCCCGTGCACCTGCCGCAGTTCGACGGGCCTCTGGATCTCTTGCTCCATCTCGTTCGCAAGAACGACGTGGACCTCCGGAACATCCAGATCGCCGAGATCTGCCGCCAGTACCACGAGTACCTGATGCTGATGACCGAGCTGGATCTCGAGGTCGCGGCGGAGTTCCTGTACTTCGAGGCCGTGCTCGTCCACATCAAGTCGCAGATGGTGCTGCCCCGGCCGGTGAGGGAAGACGGCACACCCATCGAGGATCCGCGCCAGGCCCTCGTGGACCGGCTGCTCCAGTACCGCAAGTTCAAGGTCGTCGCCGAGCAGTTCCACGAGATGGAGACGACGCGCCTGCCTCTCTGGGGCCGGCCGACGCAGAAGCCCGAGACGCCGGAGGAAGGCGAGGAGACGGACCTCTCCGAGGTGTCGCTCTTCGATCTCCTCACGTTCTTCAAAGGGGCGATGGATCGGCATCGGGCGCTTCATCCACCGGCGCTGGAGATCGCCCATCAGCAGTACTCGATCAAGGCCAAGATGGAAGAGATGCTCGAAAGAGTGCGCGAATCCCGAAACGGGCCCGCGCCGCTCTCGACGATCTTCAAGACGCTCTCGGGCCGTGCCGAGGCCATCGCGACGTTTCTCGCGCTCCTCGAGCTGCTGCGCATGGGGCTCGTGAAGGCGCTCCAGTCCGAGGAATTCGCCGAGATCTACCTGGAAGCCACCGGCACCGAGATCACCCTCGAGAACTACGAAGAGGCCTACCGGTAACCCATGACCGAAGAAACCACAGACGAAACAGCAGCAGAAACGATCGAAGGAAAGCCCGAGGAAGCGGCCCCCGAAAGCGCGCCGGAGACTCCGACGGAGACTCCCGCAGACTTGGCCGCGCCGACGGAAGGCGACGTCGAGCCGCCGGTGGAGCGGCCCACGGCCGACGACCTCGCCGCCGTCGAGGCCCTGCTGTTCGCTTCGGGAAAATCCGTCCCCGCCGAAAAGGTGGCCGAGGCCGCCGAGGTTCCGCTCGAGGTCGTGAACGCCGCCCTCGACCGCATCGAGGCCGCCTGCAACGCCGAGGGACGCGGCATCCAGCTGGACCGCGCGGCGGGCGGCGTGCGCTTCGTGTCGCGGGCGTCCTACGACTTTCCCATTCGCAGGCTGCTCGGGCTGGACGGCAAGAACAAGCTCTCCATCGCGGGCCTCGAGACGCTCGCGATCATCGCGTACCGCCAGCCGCTCACCGCGCCCGAGGTCATGGAGATCCGCGGCGTGAACTCGGCCTCCTCGATCCGCACGCTCCTCGACCGGAAGCTCATCACCACGGCCGGACGCAAAGAGGTCGTCGGACAGCCCTTCCTCTACAAGACGACCAAGGAGTTCCTGGCGCACTTCGGGCTCCACAGCCTCGCCGACCTTCCCAAGCCCGAGGAGCTGGAGGCGCTCTACGGCATCGAGCCGCAGCAGCCCCCGGACCCGCAGCAGACCGAGCTCTTTCCCCAGGACGACACCGCAGAGGGAGACGGCGAGCCAGCCACAGAAGCAGTTGCTTCAGAGACAACCGTCGAATCGCCTGATACAAACACCGTCGAGGAAGAGCCGGTGACGCCTCCCGAAGCGCCCCCGGACGAGGAGCCCACGCCGTGAGTGCAGAACGACTTCAAAAGCTCATGGCGGCCGCCGGGATCGCCTCGAGACGGGCCGCCGAGGAGATGATCCTCGAGGGCCGCGTCACCGTGAACGGCCAGAAGGTGAAGGAGCTCGGCACGAAGGCCGACCTTTCCAAGGACCACGTCAAGGTCGACGGCAAGCTCCTGCGCATCTCCGAGAAGCGCCGCTACATCCTGGTCAACAAGCCCCGCGGCATCGTGGTCACGGCCGACGACCCGCAGGAGCGCGACACCGTGTACTCGATCCTCAAGGGCCGCGTGGGGGAGCGCGTGGTGCCCGTCGGACGGCTCGACGCCGACTCCGAGGGCCTCCTCATCCTCACCGACGACGGCACCCTCGTGCACAAGCTGGCTCACCCTTCGGGCGGCTGCAAGAAGGAGTACGAGGTCAAGGTGTCGGGCATTCCCTCGCCCGACAAGCTCGCGAAGCTCTCGCGCGGTGTCACGCTCGACGACGGCGTGAAGACGGCCCCCTGCGAGATGGAGCTGGTGGAGACGACGCCCGAGCGGGACGGCGCGGGCGGCAACGCCTGGCTCAAAGTGGTGCTCGGCGAGGGACGCAGCCGGCAGATCCGGCGCATGTTCGCTTCCGTCGGGCATCCCGTCTCGAAGCTCCGGCGCGTCGCGATCGGCCCGATCCGCGACCGCGCGCTGAAGCCCGGCGAGTTCCGCGATCTCTCGCCCGAAGAGGTGCAGGCCCTCTTCTCGATTCGTCCCGCGCGAAGGGGCTCTGCAACGGCGGACTCATCTCGGGGTTTCCCGGTCCCCCGAACCCCCACGGGAGAGAAGCCACGCATTCCCGCCAAGCCCCGGATTCCTGCCGCGAGCCCGGCACCAAAAGCGGCTCCGCGAAAGACGGCCCCCAAGGCAGGTCCCCGATGAACAACGGAAAACGTCCCTCGCCGCGCCCGGCAGTTCTCGCGCTCTCGCCCTACGTTCCCGGCAAGCCCATCGAAGAGGTGGAGGCCGAGTACGGCATCTCGGGCGCCGTGAAGCTCGCGTCGAACGAGAACCCGCTCGGCCCCTCGCCACGCGCCCTGGCGGCCGCGCATGCCGCGCTCGCCGAGGTGCACCGGTATCCCGACGGCAGCGGCACGGCCCTGCGCCGCGCGCTCTCGAAAAAGTACGGCGTGCCCGAAGCCGGAATCGTGCTCGGCTCGGGAGGCTCGGAGATCCTGGATCTCGCCGTGCGGACGTTCGTGGATCCGGGCGAAGAGGTCCTCATTCCCGACAAGATCTTCCGGATGGTGCCCGTCGCCGCCGGTCGCGCGGGCGCCTCGCTCGTCACGGTGCCGCTGGGTCCCGGGCTCAAGCCCGATCTCGCGGCGCTCGAGCGGCGCGTGGGACCGGAAACGAAGGTCCTCGCGATCGCGAACCCGAACAAACCGACGGGCTCCTACCTCA
>CAZXSG010000157.1:0-7602 GCA_964643185.1 uncultured Holophagales bacterium | reverse complement strand
GTCGAGATTGGCGGGCAAATGCAAGGCGGGGCTAACCACCGCGCGCATCCGCGACATGATCTACGTGAGGCCCGGCGGCGCGACGTTCGACAACAGCCGGAAGGCGCGTGCGAACGGCGCGGAGGTCGAGCTCGAGCAGCAGATCGGAACGCGCCTCAAGGTTCGGGCGAACGTCTCGTACGTGGATGCCGAGGACACCCGCAACGCGGCGGGAACGACCACGGCTCCGGCCGCGTCGACGAAGTGGCTCGGCCATCTCGCGTTCCTCTTCCGCGCGGGCCCGGGGTCGCTGTTCGGCGTGCACTACCGCTACGTGGGCAAGCCAGAGGTCGCTTCGGTGAACGCGAACGCGAAGGCCTACCACCTCGTGGACCTCACCGCGACGCGGAACGACCTTTTCGTGCCGGGCCTCCAGGTGCGTGCCGGTGTGAAGAACCTGTTCGACTCGGAGCCGCGCTACGTGCTCCAGAGCCCCAACACCGTCGACGTCTTCACGTATCCGGGCCGGACGTATTTCCTCCAGCTCGGCTGGAACCCCTGAGCTACTTCCGGCGGAACCGCGCCAGCTCGTCGACGAGCTCCCGCGCGGTGGGGCGCTCCGACGCGATCGTCGCGAGCATGCGCTCGACGAGGCCGATGGCGGCCTGAGGCAGCCCCGGCACATCGAGCGGCGGGACCGGCTCGTTCACCTGCCGCATGAGCGTCGCGAGCGGCTCCTCGTCGGGCTTCGGGTAGAACGGCGGCAGGCCCGTGAGCATGGTGTAGAAGAGAACGCCCACGCTGTAGATGTCCGACGGCGGGCCGTACTCGAGACCCAGCACGCGCTCGGGCGCCACGAAGCCCAGCGTGCCGAGGAGCATGCCGCGCGTCTCCTGCCGGCCGTCGTCGGCCTCCACGAGCTTCGCGATGCCGAAGTCCAGCACCTTCACGATCTCGCCTGCGGGAATCCGGTGGAGGAAGACGTTCTCGGGCTTGATGTCGCGGTGCACGAGGCCCGCGAGGTGCGCGGCGGCGAGCACCTCGCACACGGGAATCAAAATCTCCACGCAGCGCGCGAGCGGGAGCCGCGTCTCCGAGATGATGAGGTCCGCCACCGTGACGCCGCGGAGCAGCTCCATCACCAGGTATGCGATGCCGCTCTCGGAGATGCCGAAGTCCGTCACGGAGACGGCGTTGGGGTGCTGGATGCGGCAGGCGGCGACGCCCTCGCGCTTGAAGCGGTCCAGCGCGTCGGGCGTGTCGCTGCCCTCCCAGGGCCGGAAGACCTTCACGGCGACGGGACGCGCGAGCTCGAGCTGCTCGGCGCGAAACACGGTGGCGAAGCCGCCGGAGCCGATCTTTTGATCGAGGCGGTACTTGCCGTCGAGCACGGTGCCCGGGAGCGCCGAAGCCAGGGCCGAGAACACGTGCCGCGTGCGCCGCTCCGCGTTGACGAGCTCCTCGTTCCGCTGCCGGAGCTCCTCGTTCTGCTCGGCGAGCTCCTTCTGGCTCCTCTCGAGCTCCCGCTGCTTCGTCTCGAGCTCGAGCCTCAGCCGGTAGAGCTGCACGTGGGCGCCCACGCGCGAGAGCACCTCGCGCGGCTCGAACGGTTTCGTCACGTAGTCGGCCGCGCCGGCTTCGAACGCGCGGAGCTTCTCGTTCACGTCGTCGAGCGCGCTGATGACGATGACGGGCACCGCGCGGGTCGCCTCCTGCTGCTTGAGCTTCTGGCAGACCTCGAAGCCGTCCATGCCGGGCATGCGGATGTCGAGCAGCACGAGGTCGGGCGCGCGGGCGGCCGCGACGGTGAGCCCGCGCGCGCCGTCGATCGCGGCGCGCACGTCGTAGCCGGCCTCGCGGAGCACGTTGCCGAGGAGCGCGACGATCGACGGGTTGTCGTCGACGATCAGCACGCTCCCCGCAGGGACGCTGGCGTTCAAGCGGGATCCCCGTGCCGGATCTGCCGCTCGGCTCCCGTCGCGAGGTCGAGATGGCGGCCCTGGTTGCGGCCGCCTTCCTTCGCTTCGTAGAGAAGGCGGTCCACCCGCTCGAACACGCTCTTCGCGTCCTCGTCTTCCTTCGGCACGAGGCTCACCGCGCCGACGCTCACCGTGACGTGCGGCGCGCACGGCGACGCGGCGTGCTCGATGGCCAGCTCGGCCACGCGCGCGAGGCCCGCCTGGAGCGCGGCGTGGGTGCCCTCGGTGCCGGTCTCGGGGAGGATCAACGCGAACTCCTCGCCGCCGTACCGCGCGAAGAGGTCGGCCGGGCGCCGGCACACGGTGGCGAAGGCCTGGGCCACCGCGCGGAGGCACTCGTCGCCGCGGGCGTGCCCATAGCGGTCGTTGTACTTCTTGAACGCGTCGATATCGAGGAGCGCGAGGGAGAGGGGATGCGCGCCGCGTTGCGCCCGCCGCCATTCGCGATCGAGGCAGGCCTCGAGCCGTCTGCGGTTCGCGACGCCGGTGAGCGCGTCCACGAGGGCCAGCTCCTCGAGCCGGTCGCGGGCTTCCTTGAGCGCGATGTGCGTGCGCACGCGGGCCCGCACCACGGGCGGGCTGATGGGCTTGGTGATGTAGTCCACACCGCCGGCCTCGAAGCCGGCCGTCTCGTCGTCCACCTCGCCGAGGGAGGTCACGAAGATCACGGGAATTGCGCGGGTCCGCTCGTCGGCCTTGAGGCGGCGGCACACCTCGAAGCCGTCCATACCCGGCATCATCACGTCGAGGAGCACGAGGTCGATGCCGCCTTCGGCCGCGAGGTCGAGCGCGCGCGGGCCGCTCGTCGCGGCGAACAGCTCGAAGCCGTTCTTCAGCACCGCCGCGAGGAGCTGGATGTTGGCCGGCACGTCGTCGACGATCAGCACGCGGTGCGTGCGTCCTCCGGCCGGTTGGGACTGCATTCCCGGACGCTAGTCCCCCGGGCGACGCGGGGTCAAGCGAACGGGGATGGCCTCAGATCAAGCCAGCCCGCAAAGCCTTTCCGACCGCCTCGGAACGACTGTGCACGTGCAGCTTCTCGTAGATCGCGCGCACGTAGTTGCGCACCGTGTTCACGCTGACCTCCAGCTCGTCGGCCGCCGCCTGATAGCTGTAGCCCTGGGAGAGGAGCGAGAGGAACCGGGTCTCCTGCGGCGTGAGACGTGCCTCGGACGCGGCGGTGGGCGCCGGAAAGGTGCGAAAGAGCTGCACGACGCGGCGCGCCACCTCGGGCGACATCGGAGCCCCGCCGCCGTGGGCCTCCGTGGCGGCCTCGAGGATGCGGCCGGGCGGCGTCTTCTTGAGAAGGTAGCCGGAGGCGCCGTTGCAGAGCGCCTCGAAGATGAGCTCGTCCTCGGCGTAGAGCGTGAGCATGATGACCGCCAGGCCCGGAAACCGGTCCACGAAGCGGCGCACGGCGCGGCTGCCCGGCTCACCGGGAAGGCGGATATCGAGGAGCAGGACGTCGGGCGCCGAGGACCGCGTGTCCAGAGATCGGAACGCCTCTTCGGCCGAGCCGTACGCGCCCACACAGTGGAACCCCTCGGACTCCTCGACGAGGATGCGCAGGCTCTCGCGAAGGCCCCGGTCGTCGTCGACGAGCGCGATCGAGACCGGCTCCCGCTGTGTGGTCATGCGGCATTCTCTCCCCGGGGCTCGAGGGGTAAAGAGCACGTTCATGCTCCCGTGAGAGGAATCTTCAGCGTGATGCGCGTGCCCTTGCCGGGCGCGCTCGCCACGAGGAGCTTGCCGCCCAGCGCCTCCGCGCGCGTCTTCATGTTCGCGAGCCCGTTCCCACCCACGAGGCGGCGCTCGCCCGAGGTGAGACCCGTGTCGAATCCCTTCCCGTCGTCGTGGAGCGTGAACGAGAGGTCTCCCTCCACCACCGAGACGCCCAGCACGAGATGCCGCGCGGCCGAATGCCGGGCCGCGTTCGTGAGGGCCTCCTTGAGGAGCAGGTACACGTGTCGCCGCCTTTCGGGATGGAGCGGCACTTCCGCCGCGCCCTGCGGAATCTCGATGCGCCACGAGACGCCGAGGGGATCCAGCACCTCGGCCGCCTGGAGGCGCAGCCGCTCGCCCAGGCTCCCGAGATCGTCGCGCCTCGGGTCGACGGCCCAGATGCCGTCGGCCAGCCGCTCCACGACCGACCGCGAGACCTCGCCGATCGTCTCGATGATGTCGCGGCTCGAAGAGCCGTCGCGCTCGCGCCGCGCCGCGACCTCCGAGAGGATCGAGAGCCGCGAGAGGCTGGCGCCGAGGTCGTCGTGGAGGTCCTTCGCGAGGCGCGCGCGCACGTCGTCCAGCGCGCGGCGCTGGCGCCAGCGCACGGCCTCCACCGCGTAGCCGATGCCCACGAGGAGGAGCGCCACGAGACCCAGAAACCACCAGCGCCGGAAGAACGGCGGCCGGATGCGGAACGACACCCGCGCGACGGGGCTCATCTCGCCGCCGCCGGCCACGGCTCGCAGGAGGAACCGATACGTGCCGTCCGCGAGATGGTCGTACTGAACGGTGCGCTCCCTGCGGCCCGGAGACCATCCGCGGTCCAGTCCTTCGAGCAGGTGCTCGTAGAGAAGCGGCTCTCCCGCGAGGCCGAGACCGAAGAACTCGAAGGACACGTTCGCGGAATGCGGCAGCTCGCCGAGGTCGAGCTCCGTGGCACCCGTCCCGGCGACCGGGCGCGGGCTCCCCGAGACGTGCACCGCGGCGAGCCGGATCGCCGGCGCGCGCGTGGGCGAGGAAGCAGCTTTCTGTAGTCGCGCGAGGCCGTGCCACGACGCGAACCACAGGTTGCCCGCGCGATCCCGAAGGGCGCTGTAGACCTGCGTTCCCACGATCCTGCGGGCCTCGCGGATGGCCATCACCGCGCCCGTCCTCGGGTCGAGCCGCATGAGCTCGCGGCTCGTGCCGTACACGATGCGGTTCTCGGTATCGGCCACGAGGCGGTTGAGGTGGAAGGCCGTCACGCCTTCCGCGGCCCCGTAGACACGGGCTCTGGGCTCCGGTGCGCCGGGCTCGTCGACGCGGATGAGGCCGTGCCCCACCGAGGCGGCCCAGAGGCTGCCCTGGAGGTCGGTCGTGAAGCCCACGATCAGCGCCGAGGGGAAGCCGTTGGTGCCGGAGAGAACGCGGAACGTGCCGTCCCGGTAGCGGGCCAGCGTGCCGTCGCGAAACGCGATCCACACGCTTCCCGCCGCGTCCTCGGCGAGCGTCCACGGGGAGCCGATCGCGGGAAGACCCTCTTTCGCGCCGAAGCGCTCGAAGCGCCCCGCAGCGCGGTTGTAGCGGGTGAGGGGGTCCTCGGCCGGAGCGAACGCGCCGATCCAGATGTCGCCCCGGCTGTCCTCGAGGAGCTGGGCGACGTCGTTCGTCGCGAGCCCGTCTGCGGTCGTGTAGTTGGCGACGGGGCGCGTCTTCTCGAGGTCCGCGAGGCGCGCGGTTTTCGGGAAGCGGAAGATCCCGTTCCGGGTCGCGAACCAGAACGCCCCCTCGCGGTCCTCGAGCGCCCCCTGATAGATGCGCCACGTGAGCGGATCGAGGCTCTCGGGAAGCCCGGGCCTCACGGTGCGAAAGCGGCGACCCTCGGGCCACGAGACGGTCCAGCCCGAGCTGATCGCGCAAAGCTCGCCGGTGCTTCTCTCGAAGACCGAGGAGACGAACTCCCCCAGGCCGTCCCTCTCGCGGAAGAGCACGTCGCCCGAGAGCGAGATCTGGACCACGCCGCTGCCGAACGTCCCGATCCAGATGGCGCCGTCTTTGTCCTCGAGGATCGACGAGATCCGTGGTGACGGCAGACCCTCGTGCGTTCCGTAGGTCGTGACGCTCCCCGCCGAAACCACGGCGAGGCCGCTCTCTGTGCCCACGAGCAGCCGGTCGCCCTGGGCGAGAACGGCGTTGACGGATCCGTGCGGGAGACCGTCCGCCGGTCCGAGGTGCCTCTCGATCGCGAGCGTCTCCTCGTTCAGCGTGAAGAGGCCCTTCTCCGCATGGCCCGCGAGAATCCGGCCCTCCGCGTCGCGTGAGAGCGCGGTGACGATGTCGATTCCAGCAGCCGTGGGGGCCACCGGAACCCTTCGCAGGGTTCCGTCCGGCGCGACCCGCACGAGGCCGTAGCGCGTTCCGGCGAGGAGCCCCCGCGGGGTCTCGAGGAAAGACCAGACCATGACGGATTCCTCGGGCACGCCGGGAACGTGCAGCGGAACCCGCTCGAACGCGGCGCCGGTGCGAAACGCCGCCGCGGCCGGGAGACGGAAGAGACCTCCGTCGCTGCCGGCCCAGAGGGTTCCCGCGGCGTTTAGATGGAGCACGTTCACGCGCGAAGCGCCGTCGGGCCCCAGCGAGATCGTGTGGAATTCGGGGGTCGGGGCCGCGGGGTCGAAGAACGCGACGCCACCTCCGTTCGTGGCGACCCAGGCGCCGTGGGGCGTCAGGAGAAGGTCGTTCGCCGACGGGAACGCGAGACCCTGCCGCCTGTTGTAGGTCACGAAGTCGCGCCCGTCGAAGCGCCCGAGACCCTCCAGCGTGCAGAACCAGAGGAACCCGTGGCGGTCCTCGCGGATGCGCTTCACGCGGTCGTGAGGCAGGCCCTCGAGAGAGGTGTAAGCACGAACGGGGAGCACCTCGGCTCGCGCTCCGGAAGCCGTTGCCCCGGCGAACGAAACGGCAATGGCCAGTCCGGCGAGGAGACGGGTGCGTCGCCCGGAACGGGCGGAGCCACAGAAGCGGGAGCGGCGGGTCATCCGGCTCCTCGGAAGAATAGTCGCAGGACCGAGCGCCCGGGGGCGCATGGGCATGCGCGCATGCGCGTGCTCTGCCGCCGCCTGCTCCGCACCTTTAGCGTGTGCCCTCTGTGGAGGAGACATGAAGAAGGCCATCGCGCCCGCGCTCGCGCTCGCACTCGGCATCGCCGTTGCGCCCGTGGTGAACGCGGCGACCATCACCGTGAACAGTACGGCCGACACGACGGGCGGCGTGCCCTGCACGCTCCGGGACGCGATCGTCGCGGCGAACACCAACGCCGCTGCCGGCGGCTGCGGGGCGGGCTCCGGGGCCGACGTGATCGCATTCGCGATCCCCGTCGCGACCGATCCGGGGTGCAACGCGGGTACGGGCGTCTGTGTCATCAAGCCCGCGACCGAGCTCCCGTTCTTCACGTCCGTCGTCGACGTGAACGGCTACACGCAGCCGGGCGCCTCTGCGAACACGCTCGCTCCCGCGGCCTTTCCGAATGCCACGGGTCTGGACTCCCAGATCCGCATCGAGCTCGACGGAAGCCTCACGTCCGGCGCGACCGGCTTGGTGCTCAACGCCTCGTCCTCGGGCAGCCGGATCCGCGGCCTCTCGATCCACTCGTTCCACACGGGGATCAACGTGAACACGGCGAGCAACCTCATCGACGGGAACTACATCGGCGTCAAGGCCGACGGAATGACCGGGGGCGCGCTGACGTTCGGCCTCGGGTTCCAGGGCGCGAGCAACACGGTGGGCGGCGCGGCGGCGGCCAGCCGCAACCTCATCGGCTCCGCGGGGGGAGCGGGCGTCTTCGTGAACGGAGCCAACAGCACCCCGATCCTCGGAAACCTCAACGGCACCAATCGCCTCGGCCCCGCGGCCGCCGCCACCGGCACGGGCATTCCGACCC
>CAZXSG010000156.1:0-7624 GCA_964643185.1 uncultured Holophagales bacterium | reverse complement strand
GTCTGCTTCAACTGCATCGACGACTGCCCCGAGGACGCGCTCGCCTTCAAGCTCGCGCCTCCCACGCCGGCTCAGTTCCTGGTGGGCAAGATCAAGGACGGCACGGCCACTCTCTTCGGGAAGAAGGTCATCTCGAAGATCCCCGAAACCGTGATCACGAACCCCGACGTGCCGCGCCGCCGCTGGGTGTTCGCGGCCTTCGCCGGCGTTCTCGCGTTCCCGTTCGTGCGCTACTCCAAGGCCGTCAACAAGCGGGGGTTCGACAAGAAAGCCATCCGCCCTCCCGGCTCGGTGGCCGAGCCCGAGTTCCTCGAGCGCTGCATCAAGTGCGACCAGTGCATCAACGTGTGCCCCACGAACGTGCTCCAGCCGGCCACGTTCAAGCAAGCGGGCATCGAGGGACTGTGGACGCCGGTGATGGACTTCGCGGTGGGCTTCTGTCAGCTCAACTGCACGGCCTGCAGCGAGGTGTGCCCCACGGGCGCGATCCAGAAGATCACGGTCGAGCAGAAGCTGGGGCTCGCGACGTATGCCGAGAAGGGACCCATCCGCCTCGGCACGGCGTTCTTCAATCAGGGCCGCTGCCTGCCTTGGGCCATGGAGACTCCGTGCGTCGTCTGTGAAGAGGTGTGCCCGGTGACGCCGAAGGCGATCGGCACGTACGACGAGACGATCACCCGCTGGGATGGGGTGAGCGTGACGCTGAACCGGCCGTACATGCGCCCCGAGCTGTGCATCGGCTGCGGCATCTGCGAGCGCGAGTGCCCGGTGGTGGACGACGCCGCCGTGTACGTGACGGCCATCGGCGAGACGCGCTCGAACGACAGGACATTGCTGCTCAAGGGCCCGAAGAACGTATGAGGGAAGAAGGAGGATCGCGATGAGCGACGAGACCAAGAAGGACGGCGTCACCCGGCGTGAGATGTTCGGTATCGGGATCGGTACGGCCGCTGCGGCGGGCACCGCGATCCTCGGAGGACTGGCGCTGCCGGCCCTCGCTCAGGAGGCAGCCCCCAAGGAGGCGCCCCTGCCGAAGGTGCCCCGGCGCATCCTCGGCAAGACCGGCAAAGAGGTGCCCATCCTGCTCCTCGGCGGCGCGGCGGGCTTCGACCCGAGGTTCGACCCCAAGATCGCCGAGGCGGTGCGGTTCGGGGTGAACTACATCGACGCGGCCGACTGCTACTCCGGCGGGCGCTGTGAGCCCGCCGTGGGCGCGTACATGGGCAAGGCGAAGAACCGCGCCGACCTCTGGATCACGTCGAAGAGCGACAAGCACGATCCGGCCGGCTTCGAGAAGACGTTCCTCGAGAGCCTCGCGAAGATGGAGACCGATTACATCGATCTCTACTATCTCCACGCCCTCGAGGACGCGAGCGTCTTCACGCCTGAGCTCCTCAAGGTGGTCGAGAAGTACAAGAAGAGCGGCAAGATGCGGCACTTCGGCTTCTCGTGCCACGGTGGCAACGTGGTGGAGCTCCTGAACAAGGCCGCGGCCACGCCGTGGGTCGAGTCGGTCATGTTCCGCTACAACTTCCGGAGCTACGGCAACAAGGACCTCAACGAGGCCATGGACCGCGCGCACAAGGCGGGCGTGGGCCTCATCGCCATGAAGACCCAGGGCTCCGAGGCGAGCTTCGCCGAGGCCTGGAAAAAGTTCGAGCAGGCCGGCAAGTGGACGAAGCACCAGGCGGTGCTGAAGGCCGTGTGGGCCGACCCGCGCATCTCGGCGGCGGTTTCGCACATGGACAACTTCGACAAGCTGCGGCAGAACATCGCCGCCGCGCTCGACAAGTCGATGCTGTCGGCCAAAGAAGTGCAGGCCTTGAACAAGTACGCCGAGGACACGCGGTCTCTCGCGTGCGACGGCTGCGACCACATCTGCGGCGCGGCCGTGGCCGGCAAGCCCCGCATCGCCGACACGATCCGCTTCGTCTCGTACCACGATCACTACGGTGAGGAGACGAAGGCCCGCCAGCTCTTCGCGAAGCTGCCCGAAGGCGCCCGTCAGATCTCGTCGATGGACTTCAGTGGCGCCAACCGCGCCTGCCCGAATGGCGTGGACGTCGCCGGTCTCATGAAGCGCGCCGGGGAGATCCTGGCGTAGTTCCTTGTCGGCGCGGCCGGGCTGTCCTCAGAAGCCCGGCCGCACCGTGACGCTCTCGCCGATCCGCGGCGGTGAGAACGCGACGGGACGCAGGTCCCGGTACGTGAGCAGCACGAGGGACGGATCCTCGAGCGGGACGCGGAATCGGAACGCGACCTCGCGGGGCCGGCCGCTTGCCGTGAGGGAGCGGATCTCGGCCACGTAGTCGGGCCGTTCGATCGTCTCGCCGATCCGGAAAACCCGTCCCGGGCGCACGAACGCGCGATCGAACGGCGCGTTCAGGAATCCGGCCCGTGGGGTGATCGACAGCGTGTGGGCGTCGATGCGCTTCACCTCGTTCGTCGACGTGAGCGGCGCGAGGACGGCCATCCTCTCAGGGTTTGGTGCGTCCCTCCAGCAGGTCCTGATGATCTGCGCATAGGCGGCCAGGAAGTCGCTGCCCGTGTTGAACACGAACGTCTGCCGTGGGACCTCGGGGCCCCGCGGAAGGTCCTCGGCGCCTGCCGTCATGAACGCGCCGGCCCATGGGACGGCCGCGATGCGAAGCGGCAGGAGAAGCGCGGAGGCCGGCCCGTGCAGCAAGAGGAGCAGGATCGCGAGCCGCCGTCCGCCGGTTCGCTCGCCCGTGAAAGGCCATACACGGCAGTCCTCGAGGAACGCGGCGAGGAGACCGAACGCGCCGATGCCCGCGAAGACGAGCAGACGGTCCTGCGGAATCGTGGCGCAGATGGGAACGAGAGACAGTGTCATCCCGAGCGCCCAGAACCGGGAGACGCGATCCCGCGCGAGGAGGCCCCGGAGACGGAACACGAAGGCCACGACGAGGAGCGCCGACAGCACGGAGAACCCGATCTGAGCGGGCCTCGAGAGCGCGAGCCAGAGGTCGATGGGCAGCGCGAGGAGCTGCGCGCCGAGGAACAGGGGAACGCGTTCCGTGAGAGCCGCGAGGAACGCGACCGGCTGATTCCCGGGATCGATGTACAGCGAGATGCCGTGGGTGCCGTAGCCGAGCGCCGTGTACGCGACTCGCCAGACCACGACGATGATCGCGTAGGGAGCGACCGGGAGCAGCCGTCGCGCGAGCGCACCGTCTTCGCCGCAGAGCTGCCAGGCGACCACATAGGCGGCCGCGCCCAGTATCGCTTCGGCGCAGCCGAGCCCGAGCACGAACAGGGCGAGAGCGAAGACCAGGTGCCGGGCCGCGCGGGAGCGCCGCCAGGCCAGGTGCTGGTGGAGCATGGCCGCGCCGCACACGACGGCGAGAGCGGCGTTGCGGTTGGAGAGCCAGCTTGCGGCCAGGTAGTGCGTGTCCTCGACGGCGTAGAAGAGCGTTGCGAGGCCGGCCACTCGCGCGGAGGCGTGGACCGTGCGGTAGAGACCGGCGACGAGCACGACGCCGAGCCCGAACCACAGCAGGCTGTGGAGGTGCTGCAGGGCGGGGCTGTCGGGCCACAGCGCGTAGTCGAGAACGTGCGTGAGCGCGGTGAGGGGCCGCGCGAAGTGGGCGTGGACTCCGGTATCGCTCCACCACGCGAGGCCGCGGTCGAGAGGGCTGTGTGAGGCGTCGAGCGGGAAGAACGCGAAAAGGTCGCGTACGGGCTGAGCGTCCTTCCAGCCGTCCAGCCGGAGCAGGACGGCGCGTTGGAAGTAGTCGTCCGCGAACAGGCCCTGCCAGAGCGAGGGCAACGCGAGCACGAACGCCAGGACCCCAAGGACGAGCGGGGACCTGGGGTGCTCGAGAAGACTCCCGAGACCGGGCCGGGCGCCGGGGCTCGACGACAGGGGGACCTCCGAAGGGCGTGTGCCGTCGAGGCTAACAGAATCGTTCAGCCCTCCGGGCCCGGGAACGCCTCCGGCGCGCTCCCTGAATTCAGTAGTGGTAGCGGGCCTTGAGGAAGGTGATCCTGGAGTGGCTCACGAGATACACCAAGCGGTGCTCCTGGGTGAGCCGGCGCGACCAGACGCCCGAGGCGAGGTGCTTAGGGGGCTCGGGCTTTCCGATCCCGTGGAAGGGATCGCGCATGATCGATTCGACGAGATCCATCAGGCGAAGGGCGACGCGCCGCTCGGTATCGATCCAGTGACGGAGATCCTCTCGGAACTCGACCTCGAAGACCGACTCTCGAACGGGTCCCGTCACGCGCCCTACTTCACCTTTCGAGGCTCAGCTCTTTCCTCAGCGCCGCAACGGACTGAGGCTTCGTCTTTCGGGCTCTTGCGCGGGAAAGGGCGCGAAGGAGCCGCGCAGCATTCTCCGGGGACCGGAGCTCGTGGAGGGTTGCCTCGAGGCTCCGCAGCTCGGCCGCGGAGATGAGAGCAACGTCTTCCGCGCCCGGCCGGTGGATCAGCACCGGCTCGAGGGTGGACGCAGCGTGGTCGCAGAGTGATGCGAGGTGCGCCCGAGCGTGCGTGTAGGTCGTCTCCATGGCGAAAGTCTCCTGTACAGGAAAACAGTACGACTTCCGTGCCCGTTGGTCAAGGCCGCGATGGCCGGAACCTCCCGGGCCTCCCGTGCGTTCCCTTTGCCGGTGACCCGGCACGAAGACGACGTTCCGCGGGGCGCCTCGGCGAAGCCGGGGTTCGGTGCTCTGTTCGGCCGGTCGCGGTTCTCGCTTCGCGCGGGCGGCTTCTCGCTCGCCTCGATGACCCCGACCGTGCCCGAGCGGGAGGTCGTTCGCCACTCTCACGACGACGCCCACTTCGTGCTCGTGACCCGCGGGACGTACATCACGACGGCGCGTGGAGCCGCGACGGTCTGCGATCCACCCGTCCTCGTGTTCAACCCTCCGGGCACCACGCACCGCGACCGGTTTCTCTCGAAAGACGGGAGCTTCCTGACCATCGCGATCGCGGACGCGACCCTCCGCCAGGCCGCCGAGGCCCTCCCGCTGCCCGAGCCGGCGGTGCTTCTCGGACGGGAAGCCGTGTCGCTCGCCGAGCGGCTCGTGAGGCTCGGCGACAGCGCGGACGCGGATCCCGCGCTCGCGCCGACTTCGCTCACCGTCGAATCGCTCTGCTTCGAGCTCCTCGGAGAGGCTTCGAGGGGCTCCGCGTTCGCACGAGGGTCTGCGCCCAGCTGGCTGAAGCGGGCCGTGGAGCGGTTCGAGGACGCCGACTGGGACGACGCCGCGTCCCTCACGGCCCTCGCGGCCGAGATCGGGGTCCACCCGGTGCACCTCACGCGCACGTTTCGCCGGTACTTCCACATGACGCCGGGCGAGTACCTCAGGCGGTGCCGCGTCGAGCGCGCCGCGGCCCTCCTCGCCGGGAGCCGGGCACCGCTCTCGGAGGTCGCGCTCGCGAGCGGCTTCTGCGATCAGAGCCACCTCTCTCGCGCGTTCCGACGGGCGTACCGGATGACACCGGGCGAATACCGGGGAGCCCGTTCGTCGCGATAGGCCATGTTCGTTTCGTCCAAGACGTGACCCCCGCGCGGGCCTACATTGTGGGAATGAGCCTTCGCCGCGCCTTCCTGTCCTTCGCCCTTGTTCTCTCCGCGCCCGCGTTCCTCTTCGCCGCGCCGTTTTCCGACGGATGGGAGACGCCGCCTCCCGGCTCCGACCCGCGGCTCGAGAAGAGCGCGGCGGCGATGACCGACGCCGTGAAAGCGGGGACCTTCAGGTCGATCACGAGTGTCCTCGTGGCGCGCAAGGGCGTCCTCGTGTACGAGGCCTACTTCGACGCGGAGGGCGCCGAAGCGCTCCGCAACACGAGATCGACGACGAAGACCGTGGCGGGCATGCTCGTGGGTGCCGCGATCGAGAGAAGGAAGCTGCCGTCGGCGAGCGCGCGAATCCTGCCGTACCTCGCGTCGTATGGCGCGCCCGCGAACCCCGATCCGCGGAAGGCGGAGATCACCGTGGAGGATCTCCTCACGATGAGCTCGCTCCTCGAGTGCGACGACGAGAACCAGTTCTCGCGCGGGAACGAGGAGCGGATGTACCTCATCGAGGACTGGGTGAAGTTCACACAGGACCTTCCCATCCGCGGCTTCCCGGCGTGGATCCCGAAGCCCAAGGACGCGCCCTACGGCCGCGCGTTCAGCTACTGCACGGCGGGTGTGACGACGCTCGGGGCCGTGATCCAGAAGGCGGTGGGAAAGCCGCTGCCCGAGTTTGCCAAGGAGGCTTTGTTCGCTCCGCTCGGAATCGAGAGGGCTGAGTGGCAGATGTCGCCTCTGGGGCTCGCACAGGCTGGCGGCGGACTGGGCCTCAGGAGCCGCGACCTCCTGAAGCTCGGGCAGCTCTATCTGAACGGCGGGAGCTGGAAGGGGAAACAGATCGTGTCGAAGGAGTGGGTGACCGCGTCCACGAAGCCGCACGCGCAGATCGACGACACGACGCGCTACGGCTATCTGTGGTGGCTCATGGAGTGGAAGGTGGGGGAGCGCACGTTCAAGAGCTTCGCGATGAACGGCAATGGCGGCAACACGGTGCAGGTGATTCCCGAGCTCGAAGCCGTCGTCGTGGTGACCACGACGAACTTCGGTGAGAAACAGCCGCACCGCATCACTGCGAAGCTCCTCACGGAGCAGATCCTTCCTGCGCTCGCTGCGGCGCCCTGAATCCGGCTCCCGTCTGGAGCCGGTCAGTTGCCCTGGATCCCACGGTTGTTCAGGGCGCGAAATACCCGCTGACGTCGAGAACGACGTGAACCTCTCCTGAGCCGGTCGTGGGTCTGAAGATCACATCGAGAGCCCCACCACTCCCGAGCCCGAGGGTCGAGAATGTCGCTCGGGTTTGACCTTGCGAGAATCGTGTGACGGTGCTGATGGGTTCGGCCAAGCCTGCAGCCTAGACCTTGAGCGGGCCGGGCATTGTGGAGTGGAGGGCCGTGGCATTCAAGACGACTTCGCTTGCGGACGAAGTGATTCCACAGATGCCGGGGCGCGGGAAACTCCGGGCGGTATTGGCCGGCAGAACCGGTCCGCCGGTGGGGCCATCCAAACCGCGGGTGTCTACGACGCGACAGGGCGCGAGTGTATAGAAGCGAAGGGCTTCGAGCGCATAGGTCGGGGCATCGATGCCGATAGCGAAGGCCAGAGATTTCATGGCCCGAACCGGTCCGTAGACACCGAAACAGGAGTACTCGTCGTTCGGGTTGTTCGGGTCGTGGTCCCACCCCTTGCAAGGCACAGCCCAGCGATAGTGTGTGAGCGTGTTTCGGACGTACTTCGATAGCCGGGTCGTAGCCTGAGGAGTGAGAAAGAGGCCGGCGGCGAGGCCGTTGTTGAAGTAGGCCTCGTAGCAATTGGCACCGTTGCAAAGGGCGTCGAACTTCACGCACGAGCTGGGCACCGGCGTATCGGGCTGCGCTGCCCCTGCACGGCTCAACCAGCCCGCGAGATGCTGCCAGACGCCGGGGAGCGGGGTGCCCGTGCAGAGCCCGTGGATGAGCGTGAAGGCTCGAATCGACTGGCCGATCGCGAAGATCCGAGGCGCGTCGGCGACCTCCCACGCGACGGCGAGCGTCGCCGTCGCGACGTCGCCGTTTACAGCCCAGGAGAACTCCTTGAATCCT
>CAZXSG010000155.1:0-7626 GCA_964643185.1 uncultured Holophagales bacterium | reverse complement strand
CGAAATCAGCCCCGATGCCGGCGAGTTCGTGAGGCTTCAGGTCGGGTATCGCACGTCGTCGAGCCTCGTGCACGACGGAAACGACGTGAACGCTTCCCTGGAACAGCGCGAAACCCGGCTCGGCGGCACCGCCAGCTTCCGCGTGTGGGACATCCTCGTCCTCGAGGGCGGGGCAACGGGCAGCATCTCTCCCATCTCCCGCGCGGTGACTCCCGAGGTCCGCGTCTCCGTCGTCGACGGAGGCTTCCGGATCTACGGCTTCGTCTCGCGCCGCTTCGAGGACCGGCTCGAGGGGTACGAGGCCCTTCCCGTCGCGGCCACCACGGCCACGGTCGACGGCGAGCTGGCCCGCCTCTCGCGGTCTCAGGTGAGGGCCGGCATCCGCTACGAGTGGAAAGAGGGCCAGGCCGTTTCCCTCGAGGCCTCGAAGCGCGATATCGACGGCACCTTTCGGCTGCTCCTCGATCCGGAGTTCTTCGACCAGCTCGATTCGATCTACTTTCTGCCCGGAGACTCCGCGAGCGAGCTGGCCTTCGCCGCCACGTTCAACCTGACGACAGCCCTCGCGGGGCGCGTCGAGGCCCGCGCGGGACGTTCCCAGGGCGAGCGCATCGGGCTCGTCGAAACGAACAGCGCCTCCTACGGCCGGGCCGAGGCCGCTCTCCTCGTGAAGCCCTCCCAGACCACCTTCGGCCTCGGCTATCGCACCGTTTCGCAGGAGCTCGTGCGGTCGAGCACACCGCTTCGAAACGACCTCACCTCCATGGATCTCAAGGTCGCCCAGGTCCTCCCGATCCCCGTTTTGCGGTCCCTCGGCTCGGAATGGAAAGCCCTCCTTTCCATGGAGCTCGGCACCCGGCGCGAGGGGCTCTCCGAGGAACGCTCCAACCGGCGTTTCGCGGGCGGCCTCGGCCTCTCCTTCTAACGGCCCGACGAACCCTCTCGTCCGAGGCCTTGGGAGACGATCCGAAAATCCGGATCGCGGGTTTCTGGTCAGCTCGAAATCGCTGCTAACTCATTCAAAAAAGGCGGCTTGACGCGATTCAAGGAACCGTAGTCTCGGCATGGTCCTTGCCTATACCCTGTTGGAATGGAACTCCGCGCGTCGGGCCGCCGGATCTCCCGGCGTCTCGTTTTTCTGCTGTACGTCCTGGCTCTCGTGCCGATGGTGCTGTCGGCCGGGCGGAAGCTGTCGACGTTCGGTAGAGCCGATGTCCTCGTCCAGAAGCAGGACGTCATCCCTGGCCGCCTCCCCTCCCTGGTCGTCTCCTCGGGCTCACCCGGTTCGTACCTCGTGCTGGATGTGGGCCCCTCTGCGCTCGGAAGCGGCCTGGCCCAGGACGACGTGCTGCTCGCGGTGGACGGGCAGCCCGCGCTCTCAGCCGGCGATCCCTCCGATTTCCTCGCCGAAGCGCCCCACGATCTGATCCTCCTGCGCGGCGGAGCGCTCGTTTCCGTCACGTCGCAGCCCTGCCCCTCCCCGTGGAGCGTGAGGTATCTCTTCCTCCTCTTCGTCGGCGGAGCGTTCCTCACGGCGGGCTTCCTCGCGGCCTGGCAATCCCGCGAAGCCCTCGAGGAGCCGGAGAGCCTGGTCTTCGCCCTCTTCAGCCTGGCCTTCGGCCTCGCTCTCGTCCTCACCCCCGTGGCTCCGGTGGACGCGATCTTCAAGACGTCCGTGCTCATCGAGGACGTCGCGCGCGCCCTGCTCCCCGCATTCCTCTTGCAACTCGTCTTCACGTTCCCGCGGCGCGCCGGCCGGATCCCGATTCCGCTCTTCTACGCTCCGGCCGCGGCGCTCTGCGTCCTGTCGTTCCAGACCTACCTCGGCGGTCACGAGGAGGCCGCGATTCTGGCCGTGCGGCGGCTCGACGACATCTCGGCGCTGTGGCTCTCCCTGGGTGCGCTCGTCTCGGCCGTGAGGCTCGGGCTGCTCGCGCGCGTGAAGATCGATCTCCTCACCGAGAAGCGCGTTCGTTTCCTGCTCTTCGGCACCGCGCTCGGGCTCCTGCCGCTGTGCCTGCTGGATTTCCTCCCGCATCTCTTCTTCGGCAAGGCCCTGCCGATCCTTTCGACGCTCGGCGTTCTGCCGCTGGCGCTGCTTCCCTTCGCGTTCCTCCTGGCGATAACCCGATATCGCCTTTGGGACGTCGAGGTCCTGGGCCGCGAGGCGACGGCGCTCGTCGTCACCGCGCTCCTCGGCGCCGGGCTCTTCACGGCGGCGCAGCTTCTCCTCTCGGGGGCCGTGCTCTCGGGCATCCCCTACGCGAAGGGAACGCTCGAGGCGGCCGCGGGGCTCCTCCTCGCGGTGTCCTTCGTGCCCGTGAAGCGCAGGGTCTCCGGCGTGCTCACGCGGCTCCACTACGGCGATGGGCTCGCCGAACGCGAGGGCCTCGTCGCGCTGCTCCGCGAGCTGCCGCTCCTGCGCTCCACCGAAGAGATCGAGGCGCGCCTCCTCGCGACGCTCGAGCGCGCGCTCGGCGTCCGGCCGGCCGCGTTGCTCTACGCCACCACAGATGGCACCGCCATCGACGCGTCGCGCGTGGACGGGGGAACCCCCATTCCGTGCGCGGAGCTGCCCGAAGGCCTCGGCGCGCGGAAGGTCGCCACCGCGTTCCGGCTCTCGCGCGCCGCGTTCTCGACTCTGCCCACCGCGGCCATCGCGCGACTCCGCAGGGCAGGCTTCCGCACGCTCGCGCCCCTCGCCGTGTCGGGCCGGCTCCTCGCCGTGGTGGCGGTGGGCGATCGCGACGGACGGCTCCCCCTCTCGAGCGAGGACGTGGAGCTTCTCGAGACGCTGCTCGGGCCCGCGGCTCTCGCGCTCGACCACGCGCGCCTCTACGACGAGCTCCGCGCTCAGGCGGAGCGCTACCGGGTCCTCAAGGAGTTCCACGAAGACGTGGTGTCGGGCTCGCTCGCGGCCATCGCCGCAACGGATGCAGAGGGCCAGTTCACGTCGGTGAATCCCGCGTTCTGCGCGCTCTTCGGAAAGCCCGAGATGGCGCTCCTGGGCACGCCGGCCGAGAGCATCCTGCCCGCGCCTCTTCTGGCCTCGGGCCACCGGCGCTTCTCCCTCGAGACTGGGCGAGGGGAGCGCATCCTCGACGCTGCCATCTCGGAATTCCCCGGAGCCGCGGCCTCCTCTGCCGCCCGGGTCTACGTGTTCTCCGACGTGACGGAGCAGTCCCGTCTCGAGAAGTCCGTCGCCGATCACGAGCGGCTCGCGGCGCTCGGCTCCCTCTCGGCGGGTGTCGCTCACGAGGTGAATACCCCTCTCGCCGGCGTCGCCGGCTTCGCACGCCTCCTCCTCGACGAGACCCCCGAGAGCGATCCCCGTCGCCGGCTCGTGGAGAAGATCGAGCGCCAGGCCTTCCGCGCCTCACGCCTCGTGGGCTCCCTCCTCGATCTCGCGCGCGGCCGCCCTCGCGAGTCCTCGCCGCTCGATGCCTCGTGGCTCGCCCGCGAGGCCGCACGTGCCCTCGAAGACGAAGCGCAGGGCCGCGGTGCGCGCCTCAGGCTCGAGCTGCCGGAGGGTGCTCTCCGCATCTCGGGCCATTCGGACGCGCTCGTCCAGGTGCTCGTGAACCTCGTCAAGAACGGCCTCGAGGCCATCGCGCTCGCCGGAGCCGCCCGGATCCAGAACCCCGAGGTCCGTCTCCGCGTAAGAGCTGGCAAGCACGTGGCTCAGAACGGCGAAAAATACGTGCTCTTCGAGGTGGAGGACGACGGTCCCGGCCTCGACGAAGCGGTGCGGGATCGCATCTTCCAGCCCTTCATCTCGACCAAGACGTCCCAGGGGGGCACCGGCCTCGGACTGGCCATTGCCCACGACATCGTCCGCGCGCACGGGGGGTCCGTGACCGTCGAGACGGAGAAAGGAAAGGGAACGCGGTTCACGGTCGCGCTCCCGGCGATTGCCTGATGAACATCCTGATCCTCGACGACGAACCCGTCATCCGTGAGGTGCTCCGCGCCGTCCTCGAGAGGAACGGATGGGAAACCCGCGAAGCGGGCACGGCCTCCGACGGCCTCGCTCTCCTTTCCCGTGAGACGTTCGACCTCCTCCTCCTCGATCTCATGCTGCCCGACCGGAGCGGCATGGAGGTCCTCGCGGAGGTCCGCACGCGCTATCCCGAGCTGCCCGTCGTGGTCGTCACGGCGTACACGTCGGTCGAGAGCGCCATCGCGGCCATGCGCGAGGGCGCGTTCCACTACTTGCCCAAGCCCTTCCGCAACGACGAGGTCGTCCACGTCGTCAAGCAGGCCCTCGAGAAGCGGCGTCTCGTCGCCGAGAACCGGGCCCTCAAGGCCAAGCTCGAAAAGGGCGGCGGCGGCGAGCTCTCCGAGCTCGTGGGCCGCTCCCTCGCGATGGAGAAGGTCTTCGAAACCGCCCGCCAGGCCGCCGCCGCGCGCTCCACGATCCTCGTCGTGGGCGAGAGCGGAACCGGCAAGGAGCTCGTCGCCAAGGCGCTCCACCGGCTCTCGCCGCGCGCCGCGGGGCCTTTCGTCACCGTGCACTCCGGCGCGCTCCCGCCGGACCTCCTCGAGTCGAACCTCTTCGGTCACACGCGCGGCTCGTTCACCGGGGCCGTGGCCGACAAGAAGGGCCTCTTCAAGGCCGCGGACGGCGGCACGATCTTCTTCGACGAGATCGGCACCGTGCCGCTCGAGACCCAGGCCAAGCTGCTGCGGGTTCTGCAGGAGCGGGAATTCCTGCCGGTGGGCGCTGTCGAGCCCCAGCGCGCCGACGTGAGGGTGATTGCCGCGACGAACGCGGATCTGAGCAAGATGGTCCAGGAAGGCCGCTTCCGCGAGGATCTGTTCTACCGGCTCAGCGTCATCACGATTCCGCTCCCGCCCCTCCGGGAGCGCAAGGAAGACATCCCCCTCCTCGTGGAAGCGCTCGTCGCGCGGGCCGCCTCCGAGAACGGGCGGTCCATTCCCTCCGTGACGCCGTCCGCGATGAAGGCCCTCTTCGATCACGACTGGCCCGGCAACGTGCGAGAGCTCGAGAACGCACTCGAGCGCGCGCTCGTGCTGGGGCACGGCGTCATCGACCTCGAGCAGCTGCCCGACTCCGTGAGACGCAGCGTGCCGCGGCCCAACCTGCTTCCCCAGGACGGCCTCTCGTTCAAGGACGCCGTGGCGTCCTACGAGAAGTCGCTTCTCTCTGCCGCGCTCCACCGGGCGGGCGGCGTGCAGAAGCGAGCGGCCGAGCTGCTCCGTCTGAAGCCCACGACGCTCAACGAGATGCTGAAGCGCTACGGGATGCTGCCGCGCGACGCCCGCGAGAGCGATCCCGTGCTCCCGGCCCAGCGTCTCGAGCGCAGCACCTACTAGCCGGCGCCGCCACCGACACGTGAGAGTCTCCAGGGGATGAGAGTCCGCACCGCGACCTTTCTTCTCGCGCTTCCGTTCCTCGTCCCCGGAGCCCTCGCGGCCGATGAGGCCCGGGCACGAGTGAGCGATCCCGTCTTCGCGACGACCGGAATCGCGTCGACGTTCTCGCTGCCCGAGACCTTGCGGGACGCGAAGGTTCCGACGCCCGAGAGCGTCCTCGGGCACCGCATCGGCGCGCGCTACACGACCCCCGAGGAGATCCTCGTGTACGCCCGCGCGGTCGCCGCGGCTTCCCCACGCGTGAAGGTCGTGCCGTACGGCAGAACGCCGGAAGGCCGCGAGCTCATCCAGCTCCAGATCTCGACGCCCGAGAACCTGGCCCGGATCGAAGAGATCCGCCGGGGCGTGCTGGCCCTCGCGAGCGAGGAGGGCGCCCGCAAGGAGAACGCGGAGCGCATCGCCGGGAAGAGCCCGGTCGTCGTGTGGATCCAGTGCGGCGTGCACGGCGACGAAGCCTCGGGGCCCGAGGCCGCGCTCGCGCTCCTCTACGTTCTCGCGGCCTCGAACGAAGCCGGCGTCCTGCGCGATCTCGAGAGCACGGTGCTCCTCCTCGACCCCGACGTGAATGCCGACGGGCGCGGACGACACGTCGCGTGGTGGCGCTCTGTCGCGGGCGCCGAGGAGGCCGACCCCGACCCCGACAGCCTCGAGCACCAGAAGACGTTCTGGCCCGCGGGGCGGGTGAACCACTACGGCTTCGACATGAACCGCGACTGGGCGTTCCTCACCCAGCCCGAGACGCGCGCCCGCGTCGCCGCGGCCCGCGCGTTCCCGCCGCAGGTCTTCGTGGACGTCCACGAGATGGGTGCGGAGTCGTCCTACTTCTTTCCCCCGGCGGCCTCCCCCGTCCACAAGGAAGTGCCCGAATCCTCGGGCAAATGGCTCGAGACGTTCGGGCGCGCCAACGCGCGCGCGTTCGACGAGCAGGGCTGGGGCTACTTCGTCCGTGAGGTCTTCGATCTCTACTACCCCGCGTACGGCGACTCCTGGCCCACGCTTCGCGGCGCCGTGGGGATGACGTACGAGATGGCCCAGTCGCCGGGCCTCAGCTACGAGCGCGAGGACGGGCACGTGCTCACGCTCAAGGAGCGGGCGCTCAAGCACACGACGGCCCTCCGCGCGACGCTGGCCACGGCCGCCGCGAACCGCAAGGCCCTGCTCCTCGACTTCGCTGCGTTCACGCGGAGCAGCATCGAACGGGGGACCCGGATCTTCGTCCTGCCCGCGGGCCAGGACCGCTCGCGCCTCCACGCGCTCGCGTCCCTGCTCGACGAGCAGGGCGTCCGCGTCGAGGTCACGACGAAACCGATATCGGGTTTCCAGGGCCGGAAGGAGCCCCTTCCCGAGGGCTCCCTCCTCGTCGACTCCGCCCAGCCCCTCGGCCGCCTGGCGTCGACGCTCCTCGAGAAGAGCGCGGGACTCTCCCCCGCGTTCCTCGAGACCGAGCGGAGGAACCTCCTCACCGAGGAGCAGGAGGCGTTCTACGACGTCACGGCGTGGAGCCTTCCCCATGCGTTCGCCCTCGCGTCCTTCGAGACCACCGAGAAAACGAAGTTCGCGGGCGCGCGCGCCCCGTGGAACCGGTCCCGCCCTCTCGAGGCCGTTCCGGCGGCGCGGTTCGGATGGCTCCTCCCCGGCGACGACTCGGCCAGCCGGCTCGCGGCGGGACGGCTCCTCGCCGAGGGCGTGAAGGTCTCCCTCACGACGAAGCCCGCCAAGCTCGCCGGCCGGACCCTTCCCGCGGGTTCGTACCTCGTGAGACGCGAGCCCAACGAGGCCGGCGTGCGCGACGTACTCACGAGGATCCTGCCGTTCACGGGCGCCTCCCCCATCGCCCTCGACACCGCCTTCACCGAGGAAGGCCCCGCGCTCGGCTCCTCCACCGTCGTCAACCTCAAGAAGCCCAAGGTCGTGCTCGTGACGGGCCCCGGGTCCGACGCGAACGTCTCGGGGGCGCTCCGGCTTTCGGTGGAGAGAGGTCTCGGCATCAAGGTCAGCCGGCGAACGGCCTCGAGCCTTTCCCGCGCGAGCTTCGAGGGCGTCACCGCCGTGATCCTCCCGCCCGGTTCCTCGACGTTCGACCGGGAGATCGGGAGCGCGGGCAGCGCCGCGGCTCTGAAGCGTTTCGTCGAGTCGGGCGGCGTCGTCATCGGCATTCGCGACGGAACCGACGCCCTGCGCTCGGAGGCGCTCGGCCTCTCGGCCGTGAAGGTGTGGGAGCCCGAGCCG
>CAZXSG010000154.1:0-7638 GCA_964643185.1 uncultured Holophagales bacterium | reverse complement strand
GCCGTCCCCTGGCGGCGGTAGTGGTCGATCACCGCGTTCCTCAGCACGCGGTAGAACCAGGCGACGGCGCTCTCTGCCTTCTCGAGCTGGTCCACCTTGTCGAGGCCTTTGACGAACGCCTCCTGGAGGATGTCCTCCGCCACGGCGCGGCTCCCCACCCGCCGTTCCAGGAATCCGAGGAACTGCCGATGGTTCGAAAGGAGGACGTCGAGCACCTCGCTCGGCGGTCGCGCGGCGTCTTCGGCGAGGGCGTCCATCCATTCATCGTACGCCGCCGAACCGTAATGGAACGACCACCTCCGCGTCCTGAGACATGACGAGGAACCGAGCATGACCCGACACCGAACCCCACCCCTCCTTCTCACTCTGGCCTTGCTGTCGCTGCCGGCCACGGCCGGCACGCTCGACGTGGACTCGGCCGTGCGCCGGGCACTCGCGGAGAACCCCGCGCTCCGCGCCCGGCGGCAGGCTCTCGGAATCGTCGAGGGGCGATCCCGCCAGGCCGGCCTGCTTCCGAACCCCGAGCTCGAGATCGAGCGGCCGGCCGAAAAGGGCGTCGACCTCGAGCTGCGCCTCGGCTTCGATGCCACCGCGCTCCTCCTTCAGAAGGGCCGCAAAGAGGCCGCGGCCAAGGACCTCGCCGCCGCGAAGACCGGGATCGATTCCGCCGCGGTGGAGCTCGAGTTCGAGGTGCGCGAGGCGTTCCACACACTGCAGGACGCGGACCGCAGGCTCGCCCTCACGCGGGACGCGCTCGACGCGGCCGCGGCGGCGCGGGAGATGGCCGAGGCCCTCCTCGCCGCCGGCAACACCTCGGCCCTGCCCGCCAAAACGGCCATCGCCGAGCACGAGAGCCTGCGCCTCGCCGAAAGGGACGCGGAGGTCTCGCGGACGATGGCGCTCGAACGCCTCACCCGGCTCACCGGCCTCGACGCACCGCTCGTCGACGAGCTGGCCGGGGCGGGCGACCTGCCCGAAGCACCGGAGATTCCGGCGTCCGCCGCGAGGCGTGCCGTGGCCCAGAGCTTCGCCCTGAGCTCCGCCCAGCGCTCGCTCGAAGCCGCGACCCTTCGGGCCCGCCTCACGCGCCGCGAAGGACGCCTTCCCGACACCTCGGTCTTCGTCGTCTCGTCCCGCTCGGGCGGCGAGGCCGGGGCGCACGGCGCGCCCGCGACGAGCGACTCCGCGTGGACCTGGGGAGGCGGCATCTCCGTCCGCATCCCCGTGTTCGACCGCAAGCAGGGAGAAGTCGCCGGCCGTGAGGCCGAGGCCGTCTCCCTGCGGAGCGAGATCGACGCGCAGAGCCGCGCCGTCGCCTCCGAGACGCGCGAAGCCGAGCACCACACGGCCTCGGCGCACGCCCGCGCCAGGCACCTGCGCGACGTCGTGCTGCCCGCGCGCCGCGCCGTGCTCGAGGAGACGCTCCTCCACTACAACGCGATGCAGATCGGGCTCTTTCCGCTCGTCTCGGCACGGCGCGCGGTGATCGACGCCGAGCTCCTGGAATCCGCCGCGCTGCGGGACTACCGCATCGCCGCGGCGCGCCTCGCCGCACTCGTGGCGGGCGGCCGGCCGGGAGCCGGCCCGGATACGGCAGCCATCACGACCCTCTCTTCCACCGCTTCGAACGCCGCCAACGACGGAGGTCACTGAACATGGATCGACGCAGCTTTCTCAACCTCGGCGGCCTCGCGACGGGCGCCGCGCTTCTCGGCGGCCGCGCGCTCGCGGCAAGCCCCTCGCGCAGAGCGCCGATCGTGGCGCCCGGCGGTGTGGGCGTCGTGACCCCCAACGGCTCCTCGCTCCCGACGCGCATGGTTCGCGGCGTCCGCGTGGGGCACCTCGTGGCCGAGAGCGTGGAGCACGAGTTCGCGCCGGGCCTCTCGGCGGAGGCCTGGGGCTACAACGGCGGCACGCCCGGTCCGACCATCGAGCTCGTCGAGGGCGAGCGCGTGCGGATCTACGTGACGAACCGCCTCCCCGAGCCCACCTCGGTTCACTGGCACGGGCTCGTGGTGCCGAACGGAATGGACGGCGTCTCGGGCCTCACACAGGAGGCCATACCTGTCGGAGAGACGTTTCTGTACGAGTTCACGCCGCGCCGCGCGGGCACGTACATGTACCACCCGCACTACGACGAGATGACCCAGATCGCGCTCGGCATGGTGGGCTTCCTCATCGTTCACCCGCGGCGGCCCGAGGGTCCGCCCGTGGACCGCGACTTCGCGCTCATGACCCACGAGTGGAGCCTCCCCGTGGGAGCCCGCAGGCCTGATCCGCTCGCGATGAGCGACTTCAACCTCCTCACGTTCAACAGCCGCGCGTTCCCGGGCACGGAGCCCCTCGTCGTGGGCGTCGGCGAACGCGTGCGCATCCGCCTCGGCAACCTCGGCCCCATGGACCACCACCCCATTCACCTCCACGGACTGTCGTTCCAGGTCACGGCCACCGATGGCGGCACCGTTCCCGAATCCGCGCGGTATCCCGAAACCACGGCGCTCGTGCCGGTGGGAGCCACGCGCGTCCTCGAGTTCGTGGCCGACGAGCCGGGAGACTGGCCGATGCACTGCCACATGACGCACCACGCGATGACGCAGATGGGGCACGGCACGCCCAACCTCATCGGCGCCGACACGAGCGCCGTGGACGAGCGCATGCGCCGCGTGGTGCCGGGCTACATGACCATGGGAACGACCGGCATGGGCGGCATGATGGAGATGTCCATCCCGCCCAACAGTCTTCCCATGCGCGCGACGCCGGGACCGTTCGGACCGATCGAGATGGGCGGCATGTTCACCATCCTGAAGGTGCGCGAGAACCCCCGGGAGGACCCGGACGGCTGGTATCGCCATCCCGCCGGCACGGTTGCGTCGGCCGCCGATCCCGCCCGCATGAAGGCCGACGGCATCCGGGAGCCGGAACTGTAATGGCGGCCCTCCCCTTGCGTCTCTTCTGGTGAGGGCGGGAAGAACCCGGGCCCCGAAGGAGATCGAAGATGAACACTCACGAGCACACGAACGAACAGGGCGGAGGCTGCTGCGGAAGCCGCAAAGCGACCACGACGGCCCAGCCCATTCAGCCCTCCGGGCCGAGAAACGCCTCCGGCGCGCTTCCTGAATTCACGTGCCCCATGCACCCCGAGGTGATCAGCGACGAGCCCGGTCGCTGCCCCAAGTGCAAGATGTTCCTCGTCCCGGTGAAGTGAGCTCACCCGAGGCGCAGCCGCACCAACAGGTCGTGAAGAGCCGCCCTTCCGGAGGGAGCCTCCGGGAGGGCGGACTTCTCTGACGCCGTCTCGAGCCGCGAGATCAGCGTTTCGAAGACGCCCGCGTGGAAATCGATCTCCGGCTCCTCGAGCGTCGACTGCTCACCCAGGACCTTCTTCTGAACCAGCTCCGCGAGGAACGGCAGACGGAACTCCTCGTTCAGCACGAGGAGGTTCGCCTCGACCTCGCCCGTCCGCATCAGGTGGATTCCCGTGAGGAGCACGCGGTACACGTAGAGCAGAGGCTTGATGCGGCGCGGCCGCTCCTTCTCGAAGAGCTGCCACTGGTTCTGCGCGAAGCCCAGGTAGTGGTGACTGTGGTGGCGGGTGACGCAGCCCTTCGAGACCTCCTTCAGCTCGAGGTGCTCCTCCGTGCTGTGGAGGACGAGCGGCGAGAGGAGCTGCTCGAGAACGTACCCATTCCTGCGGAGCATCAGATTGATGAACTTCTTGATGTCGTGGGTCACGAGATCCAGCTCGAGGTCCGCGCGCTTCTCGGAGATCTCGACCGTCTGCTGCCCTTCGTCGAGCCCGACGACATCCTTCGCCGGCAGCACGTGGACACCGCGGAGGTCGTAGTCCGAGTCGACGGAGGGGAACCCGTAGAGGTGCGCGCCGCTCACGGTCACGAAGAGGAGCGGATGCGGCTGCTCGGAGAGCACGGGCGCGAGGAACGGAAACGGCGACTTCACGGGCCGAACCTTCACAGGGCGCTCCTCCGCGCCCTCAGGAGGAACGCGTTCACTGTGTCGACATCGGGCCGCTCCGGCAGCGCCGTGCGGTGGAAGGCCTCCTCGAACGTGCGGTGGAGCGCGAGCCGCCAGGCGTCGATCTCCTCGAACGTCAGCTCGCCCCGCTTGATCGCGAGCAGCCGGTCGCGGTGCTCGCCAACGTCCACGAGCACCGTGCCCTGCCGCAGCACCTCGATGCCCGAGAGGAGCAGCCTTATCAGATGCATCGCGTGCTTCCAGCGGTAGCCGCCGCGGATCCGCTCGTCGTCCTTCAGCTTCTTGAACTGCGACATCACATAGCCGTTGTACGTCTGGTACACGAGCTTCGAGAGAAACGCCCCGCGAATCGCGAGCAGCTCGTGCGCGACCGGCTCGGCGGTCTCGATCAGCGGCGTGTAGAGGCATTCGAGGATGTTGGGGTTCGCCTTCAGCGCCAGGCGCAGGAACTTGCCGAGTTCCCAGTAGCACTCCTGGGACTCCGACCTTTCGATCTGCTCGGGCACACCGGCGAGCGACCACGAGAGGTCTGCGCTCGGGAGAAAGATGCCCCGCAGATCCGTGTCCGACCGGTCGTCGTCCAGCCCGAACGCCCGCGAGCCCACGACGCAGCGATACACGATGCAGTGCTCGAACGCGCGGAAGAGCTCCTCGCTCCCCGGCGGGTCGTCGGACGCGCCCTCCTTGAACGAGGCCAGCACCGTGACCGCGGACTCGTCGAGACTGGCTTCGTGATCGTCTCCGAACCGGATGCGGTGGAAACCCGCCTCGGGCAGCCCCTGCACCACGCCCACGGAACCCGCGGGGAGCGGGGCGAGCGGGTCGCGCCTGAGGGCGGCCCGAAGGACCACTCGGGTGCCGGGATTCAGGGTCACGGGGCGAGGGTACCCGACCGCCCTCTCGCGGCTCGCCGCTCAGCGGCGACGGCTGCGGATCTTCATCACGAGGAGGTCTTCCACGGGAACGGGCGCCGAGCGCCCTTCGTTCACGCTCCGGATGAAGTCCGGGTTGACGCCGTGGAGGCGCATCGCGACGACGTCGTCCGCGTGGAGACCCGCGTAGCCGAGCCTCACGAGCTCTGCTAGATCGTCCGGTGTCACTCGGTGGACCTTCAGGGACACGAGCGAGCCCGCGTCGAGGCCTCGGATTCCCGCTTCCCGACAGGCCATGACGAACGCGGGCGACACCTTGCGAACTCGCAGGGCGACGAGCTCGCCCGCGCTGCCGGGGAAAACGCCCTGCGCCGCGAGGGCGTTGATCCACTCGCGGCTCACACACTGGATTCGAAAAGAGAGAGCCATCTCCCACGCAAGGCCGGGGTAGCCGGCGATCGCCATCTCTTCGAGGAAGGCGCGGTTCACGTCGTGAATGGTGGCCGCGAAGACGTCGTCCTCTGTGGTCTGGAGCCCTTTGGCTCGAAAGAAGGCCAGGAACTCCTCGTTCGGCTCGAACGCGAACCGGCCGTACCCAACGCCGCCACGCGCTTCCCCCTCGAACACCAACGTCCCGGCATCCCTTCCGAGCGTGAAGCGGATCGCACCCGACCCATTCAGCTCCGCCATCGAGAGCGGGCGCAGGTCACCGAGAGAACAGACGTGCGACATGACGGAGCGAGAGCCCCGCGAACCCGTGCGTCGGAGCTCCAGAATGACCTGGCCCGGTTCGTGGATCGACTCCATCGTGAAGGTTCCGAACGGCCGGGACAGCTCGTCCGAGGCGGTCGTGATTCGGGCCGTCGCGAGAAGAATGGCGAGACCGACCAAGCCGGTGCGTCGAGCACGATTCATGGAACCTCCTTCCAGAGAGACGCCGGACTCGCGTCGAGGTTTCTACGGGAACCCCGCCGCGGACCGCTTCTTGCTTCTCGTTGGGTATCGAGCCGTTCGGCACCCAGGCCGGGCCCCTCCTGGAGTTCTTACATGGCCATCAAGGTAGGAAATGCCGAAACGAGAGCGCCGACCGGAATTCCGGGCTTCGATGCGCTCACGGGAGGACTGCCGCGAGGCCGCACGTCACTGATCATCGGCGGCTCCGGCTGCGGGAAGACGATCTTCGCGCTCCAGGCCCTGGTAGAAGGAGCCCGCAACCTCGGCGAGCCCGCGATTTTCGTGGCCTTCGAGGAACGCTCGCACGAGATCCTGGCAAACGCGGCTTCCTTCGGCTGGGATCTTCCGTCGCTCCAGCGCAAGAAGCTCTTCTTCCTCAACGCGCACCTCGACAGCTCGACGATCGTCGGCGGTCCCTTCGATCTCACGGCCCTCCTGGCGGGAATCGCGGCCAAAGCGAAGGAGATGGGGGCGCGCCGGATCGTTTTCGACGGCATCGACATGCTGCTCTCGGCGCTCGACGACCCCGCGGCCGAGCGCCGAGAGGTTCACAGGCTGCACGAATGGCTCTCCGCGAGCGGTCTCACGGGAATCCTCACGGCCAAGACCGACGGCAACGACCCGACGGTCACATCCCCGTACCGCTTCATCCAGTTCCTCGCCGACTGCGTCGTCACGCTCGACCACCGCCTCGCGGACGCCGTCGCGGTAAGGCACCTTCGCGTGCTGAAGTACCGCGGAGGCTCCCCTTCGACGAACGAGTTCCCCATGGCCCTCACGGCGCACGGCATCGAGATCGGCGTCGAATCGAAGTTCGAGCAGACCGTCTCGAACGAAAAGGTCTCGAGCGGCGTCGAACGCCTCGACAGCATGCTGGGAACCGGCTACTTTCGCGGGTCCTCCGTGCTCGTCTCCGGCTCGCCGGGCACCGCGAAATCGACCCTCGCCGGCGCCTTTGCCGAGGCCTCCTGCGCGCGAGGGGAACAGACCGTGTACGTGAGCTTCGACGAGGCCGCAGCCCAGATCGTCCGCAACCTCCGCTCCGTGGGCATCCGCCTTGGTCCGCACGTCAAGAGCGGCCTCCTGCGGATGCACTCGACTCATGCGCACACCCTGAGCTACGAAGAGCACCTCGTCGCCATCCGGTCTCTGGTGAGAGACAGCGGCGCGCGAAACCTCGTCATCGATCCCATCTCCGCGCTGACGGGCACGGCGAACGCGAGCGAGGTCCGCAACAGCGTCGAACGGCTCATCGCCCAGGTCAAGAGCATGGGCATCACGCTTCTCACGACCAGTCTCCTGGAGGGTCGCGAGGAGCATCAGGAGGAGACGGCTGCCGGGGTTTCGACCATCGCGGACACGTGGATCCACCTTTCCTACGTGATCCAGCAGGGCGAGCGCAACCGCGCCCTCACCATCGTGAAGTCCCGGGGCATGGGCCATTCCAATCAGGTGAGAGAGCTGATCCTCACCGACGAGGGCATCACGCTCGCCGACGCCTACAGTGCCGGAGGCGCCGGCCTCATGGGGACTCTGCGCTGGAAGAAGGAAGAGCAGGACCGGGCCGAGCGGCTCGTCAGCGAGCGCGAGGCCGACACCCGCCGGCGCTCTCTCGAGGGTTCGATTGCCGAGAAGCGGGCGCGAATCGCGGCCCTTTCGATCGAGCTCGAAGGAACCGTCGTGGAGCTGAAAAAGCTGAGCGCCGAAAGGTCCACCGACGCCGGCGTTCGCAAGCAGGACGCCGGCGAGCTGCGGCGCCTGCGGCGCGCCGACGAGCCGGCCGCTCGAAGGGGCTCAACCCGCAGAAAGGTCCGGTAGC
>CAZXSG010000153.1:0-7654 GCA_964643185.1 uncultured Holophagales bacterium | reverse complement strand
GATGGTCCCTGGACATCGGCTCGAACTTCAGGATGCCCTCGAACTCCCGCTCGAGGAACGCGGGCCACGGGTCGTTCTCCTTCTGCGACGCGATGAGGAAGCGCAGGAACGCGCGGGCCTGATCGAGCCTGTCGGCGGGGCTCGCCACGCTCTTCACGTGGAAGAGGAGCATCTCGCGCACCATGCGGCGGATGTGTCCGCCCGGGAGCGCGTTGTAGCTCACGTAGGCGACGCCGTTCGGCGCGAGGGCCCGCCGCGCGAGCGCGAGGAGGCCCTCGCGAACGGGAGACGGAACCCACGAGTAGACGCCATGCGAGATCACGTAGTCGAAGGACTCCGGCTCGACGTCGAACGCCAGGATGTCGGCCTTCTGGAACGTGATGTTCGTGAGGCCCAGCTCCTTCGAGAGCGCTTCGGCGTCGGCGATCGCGGCGGCCGAGAGGTCGATGCCCACGAACGTCGAGCCCGGCAGCCCGTGCGCCATGGGAATGAGGTTTCCGCCGTCGCCACAGCCGATCTCGAGCACCCGGCAGGCCGAGGGCATCGGCACGTTCATGCCGAAGAGCCGCGCGATCGTCGCGAGCCTCTCGGGATGCGTCTGCGGGAAGGGGTGGCCCGGGTAGCGAACCTCGTCGTAAGAGAACGTCTCGCTCATGTGCGGCGCACCTTACCGCGATCTACGCCGCTTCTGCGTCCTTGCGCTGCAGCGCGTAGAGACGGGCGTAGAGACCGCCTTTGGCCAGCAAATCGGCGTGCGTGCCGGCCTCGCGCATCGTGCCCTGCGAGAGGACGAGGATGCGGTCGGCGCGGACGATCGTCGAGAGCCGGTGCGCGACCACGAGCGACGTGCGCCCCGCGAGCAGCTTCTCGATGGCCCGCTCGATGAGCGCCTCGGTCTCGGTGTCGACGCTCGAGGTCGCCTCGTCGAGGATCAGGATGCGGGGATCCTGGGCCAGCGCCCGCGCGAGTGAGACGAGCTGCTTCTCACCGGAGGAGAGCCCGCCGCCGCGCTCCCCGAGCTTCGTGCCGAGGCCGTCGGGCAGGCGCGCGAGGAGCGGTCCGAGGCCCACCTCGAGACACGCGTTCTGGATGCGCTCGCGGGACATCGAAGGGTCGAAGAACGCGACGTTGTCGGCGAGCGTGCCCGTGAAGAGGAACGGATCCTGGAGCACGATGCCGAACGGGCTCCGGAGGTCCCGGGGGTCCAGCGAGCGCACGTCGTGGCCGTCGACCTTCACGCTCCCGCTCGTGACGTCGTAAAAGCGGAGCAGCAGATTCAGCAGCGTCGACTTCCCCGAGCCCGTCGCGCCCACGAGCGCGAACGTCTGCCCGGCCGGCACGTGGAACGACACGCCCTTGAGCACCGGCTCGTCGGGCTTGTAGCCGAACTTCACGTCGGTGAAGAGCACGTCGCCTTGAACCGGACGGGCGAGCGTGACGGGTTTCTCAGGCGCCGTGATCGTGGGAGCGGTGTCGAGGAGCTGGAAGATGCGCTCCGAGGAGGCCATCGCGGCCTGCAGGATGTTGTACTTCTCCGAGAGGTCCATGAGCGGCCGGTAGAAGCGCTTGGAGTACTGGAGGAACGCCACCACGGCGCCCACCGTCATCGCGCCCTCGATCACCTGGAAGCCGCCGAAGAGCACGATGGCCGCCATGCCGACTGCCGACAGCGAGTCCAGCGCGGGATAGAAGACCGAGTAATAGAAGATCGATTCGACGTTCGCCTTGCGGTGCTCGTCGTTGACCTTGCCGAAGTCGTCGAGGGCCTTCTTCTCGCGGCGGAAGAGCTGCACCACGCTGATGCCCGAGAGGTGCTCCTGCAGGAACGAGTTGACGCTCGCGATGCGAATGCGCACGTCGCGGTACGTGTCGCGCGCGCCCTTTCGGAACCAGTTCGTCACGAACACCATCGGCACGAGGACGGCGAACGTCACCACCGCGAGCGGCGGGTTCATGAGGAACAGCACCACCACGATGCCGGCGAGGATCGCGACGTCGCCGAGCAGCGAGACGAAGCCCGAGGTGAAGAGCTCGTTGAGCGCGTCGACGTCGGTCGTGAGGCGCGTCATGAGCCGGCCGACCGGGGTCTTGTCGTACACGGCGACGTCGGTCTTCATGAGGTGCCCGAAGATCTTCGTGCGGAGGTCGAACATCACACCCTGCCCCATGCGCGACGTGAAGTTCACGAGGAGCGCGGTGAAGCCGAACGCCAGCACCGCCGAGGCGGCGTAGAGCAGCGAGAGCACAACGAGGGCGAGCGGCTTGTCGTCAGCCGCTCCGAAGAGCGCCAGCACCTTCCCCACGAGGACGTTGCTGCCCGACGCCGCGCCCGCGCCCGGGGTGAGCACGAGGTCGATGGCCGCGGCGGTGAGGAGCGGGCCCGCGAGCTGCACGAGGGATTCGAGGAACAGCACCACCAAGGCGCCGGCCACGAACTTCGAGTAGGGAGCAGCGAGCTTCAGGAGGCGCGGGAGGAGCTTCCTGTCGAACGTCGTGCGGAACGCGGCCTCGACCGACTCTTCCTGCGGCGTCTCGGGCGCGCTCATACCGCGACCTCCACTGCGGGCTCGACATGCTCGACCTGCTCGACTTCGGCCGCGAGGCGCTGCCTCTCGGCGAGCGACGCGTAGAGCCCGGGCCGCGCGAGGAGCTCCTCGTGCGTGCCCTGCTCGGTCACGCGGCCGCCCTCGAGGACGACGATGCGGCTGGCTTCCTTCACCGTCGAAAGCCGGTGGGACACGAGCAGCACCGTGCGGCTCTTGGCGGCCTCGCGCACGGCGGCGAAGATGCGGGCCTCGGTCTCCGTGTCCACGGAGCTGAACGCGTCGTCGAGAATGAGGATCCGCGCCTCCGAGAGGAGAGCGCGGGCCAGCGCGACGCGCTGCTTCTGCCCGCCCGAGAGCGTGATGCCCCGCTCGCCCACACGGGTTTCGAGTCCACGCGGAAAGCGCTCGAGGTCGGGTCCGAGGCCCGCGGCCCGCGCGGCCTGCTCGATCTCCTCACGCGAGGCCGAAGGCCTCGAGAACGCGATGTTGCCGGCCAGCGTGTCGGAGAACAGGAACGTCTCCTGCGGCACCACGGCGATGAGCTTGCGGAGCTCGGGCAGCGGCACGTTCCGCACGTCGGTGTCGCCCACCAGGACCGAGCCCTCGGGCGGATCGTCGATGCGCAGCAGCAGCCGCAGCAGCGTGGACTTGCCCGCGCCGGTGCGGCCAACGAGGGCGACCGTCTCGCCGGGGCGCACGTCGAACGACACGCCGTCGAGCGCGAGGCGGCCGTCGGGGTAGCGGAACGAGAGGGCGCGCACGGTGAGCCCGGGCGCGCCCTTGGCGGCCAGGCCGTCTGCGGTAACGGTGTTCTTCTGTGCCGCCGGATCCTGGATCTTCGGAACGTTCCAGAGCTCCAGCATGCGGTTCCACGAGGCCGTGCCGCGCTGCCAGAGGTTCACCACCCAGCCGAGCGCGATGGCGGGCCAGATGAGCTCGAGGAGGTAGAGGTTGAACTCGACGTACTGGGGAATCGTGAGCGTCCCCGCGAGGATGAACCGCCCCGCGAAGTAAAGCGTGAGCGCGAGGCCGAGGCCCACGAGCGCCTGGAGGAGCGGAAAAAAGAGCGCGTTGAGCCGGGCGAGGTGGAGGTTCCGCGCGAGAAACTCGCGGTTGTTCTTCGCGAAGCGTTCCTCCTCACGGTCTTCCCGGGCGAACGCGCGCACGAGCCGCACGGCCGAGAAGCTCTCCTGGGCCTCGGCCGAGATCTCGCTGAAGAGCTCCTGGATCACGGTGAAGCGCTTGTGCGTGATCTGCCCGACGATCTTCGTGGCGAGCGCCACGGCGGGCAGCATCGAGAGCGCGACGAGCGTGAGCATGGGCGACACGAGCGTCATGAGGACGATCGAGACGACGCCGACGAACAGCGTGTTCACACCCTGCATGACGCCCGGGCCCACGAGCATGCGCCCCGCCGAGAGGTCGTTCACGGCGCGCGACATGAGATCGCCCACGCGGTTCTCGCGGTACCACGACGCGGGCAGCTCGAGGCGATGGGCGAAGCGGTCCTGCCGCATCTCGTACTCGATGTCCCGCGAGGCGCCGATGAGGATCCGCCGGGTGTAGAAAAGACACACGGCGTCGCCTGCGGCGAGGGCCACGAGGAGCGCCGCGGTGCCGTACAGCCGCTCGTGCGAGACCCCTTCGACCGATAGCGTCTCGAGCGCGCGGCGCACGAGCCGGGGCATCGCCAGGAAGAGGGCCGTCGAGCCCGCCATCGAGAGGAACCCCAGCGCGAACGTGCCGGGACGCCTCCGGAAGTACGACAGAAAGCGCGGGAGATCCTTCACGCCGCCGGGGCGATCCTAGAGGATCGCCTCAGGCAGTCCTACGGACTGCCCGGGCAACGCCTTCAGCTCGAGCGCGCGTTCGGAGATGCCGTGGTGCGAGGCGTGCCAGGCGACGCGGCCTTCGCGCACGACGAGGACCTGCGGGGATTCGTGGGTCACGCCGGTGAGGCTCGCGATGTGCCGGGAGACGGGGCGCCGCGCGATGACGTCGACGATGTGGGCCGAGGCCACGAGCTCGGGGTGCTTTTTCAGAAAAGCGCTCATCTCGTCGAGAGCGTCCGCGCTCACGGGGCAGGCGCGGCTGTGCTTGAACACGAGGGCGTAGGGAAGGGCGAGGATGGCCTCGGCGTCGGCCGGGATCTGGATCTCATGCATGTGGCTTGATGTCTCTCTCTGTCTCTTCTCCGATGTTACGGCGTGCCATGATGGGGAGATGCGCCTCCCCCGGGCCCTGGTCGCCGTCTCCGTGCTGATCGGTCTCCTCTCCATCTCAAGCGAAACGCGTGCCGTAGACGGCGCAGAGGGGCCGCCGCTCGTTCTCAGGGTGCTAGCCCCCGATGCCGCGTCCACGGCGCGTCTCTTTGCCACCGGAGTCGACGTGCTGGAGGCCCGGCGGGGCAGCGAGCTGCTCGTCGCGGGTGACGAAAAAACGACAGACCGCCTGCGGGCCGCAGGCTTCCTCGTCACCGTGGACGAGGAGCTCTCGGCCGGAATGCTCTCGCCCGAGGCGTTCGCTGGCGGCTACCGCACCGTCGTCGAGCACGAGCAGCACCTGCAGAGCATCGCGTCGAGCCGTCCCGATCTCGCGACGCTCGTGGACTTCGGCGACACCTGGCGGAAGCTCCAAAGCCGTCCGGGCTTCGACCTCCTCGCCCTGTGCCTCACGAAGAAGGTCGCTGGCGACTGCGCGCTCTCTCCGACGTCCGCAAAGCCGCGGTTCCTCCTCATGGGCGCGATTCACGCGCGTGAGCTCACGACGGCCGAGCTCGTGTGGCGCTTCGCCGACCACCTCGTCGCGGGCTACGGCACCGACGCCGAGGTCACCGCGATCCTCGAGAGCACCGAGATCTGGCTCATCCCGGTGTTCAACGCCGACGGCCGCGCCATCGTGGAGCAGGGCGGCTCCTCGCCGTACCTCCAGCGAAAGAACGGGAACGACACGCTCGGCACCTGCGCCAATCCACCGAGCTCCGGAAACCAGCACGGCATCGACCTCAACCGCAACGCGTCGTACGGGTGGGGCGGTCTGGGCACGAGCGCGAGCCCCTGCAGCGCGACGTATCGCGGCACGGGCGCGGCCTCCGAGCCCGAGGAGCAGGCCATCGAGGCGCTCCTGCGCCAGCTCTTCCCCGACCAGCGCGGCGCAGCGCCGGGCGACGCCGCGCCTCTGACGGCGTCGGGCGTCTTCGTCTCGCTCCACAGCTACAGCAACCTCGTGCTCCTCCCGTGGGGCGATCTGGAATGCAATCTCTCGCCCTGCCCGCCGGCGCTCCAGGCGCCCAACGACGCCGGGCTGCGGTCGCTCGCGTTCCGGCTCAGCGCGTTCAACGGTTACGAGACAGGGCAGGCCTCCGAGCTGCTCTATGCCGCGAGCGGCGCGACCGACGACTTCGCCTACGCCGATCTGGGGATCGCGGGTTACACGTTCGAGGTCGGCCCGCAGTTCGGGGGCTGCTCCGGCTTCACGCCGGCCTACTCCTGCCAGGACAGCATGTTCTGGCCCCTGAACCGCGGCGCGTTCCTGTATGCCGCGAAGGCGGCGCGCGCGCCCTACGCGCTGTCTCTCGGACCGACGACGACGATTCCCACGTTCACGCCGGCGACCGCGCCCCGAGGCACGCCCGTCACCGTGCGCTTCACGACCGACGACGGGAGCTACGGCCTCTCAGGCGTGGCGCGGCCCGCCGTCCAGACGATCGCGGCCGCCGAGATTTTCGTCGACGTGCCGCCCTGGACGGGCGGGACTCCGCTCGCCGGGGCGGCCCTGGACGGGGCCCTCGACGAGGCGGCGGAGCAGATCACCGCGACCCTTCCGACGGCCGCGCTCGTCGAGGGGCGGCACGTGATCTACGCGCGGGGAAAGGACGAAGACGGCAACTTCGGCCCCGTGACCGCCGCGTTCCTCACGATCGATCCCCCGCCGGCACCACCCGTCGTGAATGCCGTTTCTCCGGCCTGCGCGAGCACACCGGGCGGGCGGGTGATCACGATATCGGGTTCGGGCTTCGCGGCCGGAGCGACCGTCACGCTCGCGGGAACGCCCGCTCAGGTCACGAACGTCACGGCGACCTCGATCACCGCGACCGCGGGCAGCCGCGCCGCGGCCCCGTCCATCGGGGGGAGCGTCGTCGTCACCAACCCCAGCGCACTGTCGGGCTCGCTGCCCGCTTCCTTCTCCTACGCCCTCCGCGGCGACGCTAATGACACGGGAGCCCTCACGCCCGCGGATTCGATCTACCTGAACCTCTACGTGTTCCTGGGAGGAGCCGCCCCGCACACGCTCTGCAACGCGGACGCGAACGGGAGCGGCTCCATAACGCCGGCCGATTCGATCTACCTGAACCTCCACGTCTTCCTCGGAGGTCCGGCTCCGGGGCCTTGATTTCTTCAGCCCGGAACGATCAGGACGGGAACGCGTACTCCAGCCGGTAGGCGGGATCGAAGAGCTCGGCCTCGAGCCGGGCGCGCTCGTCGGCGAACACGGGCTGACGCGGGGGCCGCACCGCCGATTCCAGGAACGCCGCCGCGCGGTTCACGACCTCGGGCGCGTGGAGCACCTTGCGATGGCCGAGGCCCTCGGTCTCGAGGAGCTCGCCACCGGGCCAGGCCCCGGCGATCACGCGGCCATGCGAGACTGGCACCTCGAGATCGTTGGTGTCGTGGACGACGAGGCCCTTCGCGGTGAAGCCCTTCGCGAGCGTGGGCACCGAGAGCGCGTTCCACGAGAATCCGTGCTTCTCCTCGAGCGCTCCGGCGATTCGGGCACGCAGGGCCGCCGGCAGGTCCAGAGCGGCGAGGAACGAGTCGAAGTACTTGCGCGGCTCGGCGGCCGAGCCGACGAGCACGACGGCGCGCGCTCCGAAGCCCTTCGAGAGAGCGATCGCCGTCGCGGCGCCGCCCAGGGAGTGCGCGACGACGCCGGCGAACGGACCCGCGACGCCCTCGGCGGCAAGGAGCGCGTCCGCGAAGCGCGGCAGCGTGGAAAAGCGCGGCGAGGAGGCCGCATGTCCGGGCATGTCCCAGGTCACCACGCGGAAGCCGCGCGCCACGAGCGCGGGGATGAACGAGCGGAGCTGGCCGCCCCGGCCGCCCCAGCCG
>CAZXSG010000152.1:0-7693 GCA_964643185.1 uncultured Holophagales bacterium | reverse complement strand
GCGCTCCGCGGCCGAGAGCGGAACCCTTCTCGTCGAGGATGCCTTCGACGCCGACCTCGGGGTCGAGGGGGATCTCCCGCTGCCGCTCGCCGCGCTCGCGCCCTCCCACGTGGTGCACCTCGGCACGCTCTCGAAAGCCCTCTTCCCCGGCGTCCGCGTCGGCTGGATCGCGGGTCCGCGCGAGTTCGTCCACCGGCTCGCGGCGCTCAAGCGGGTCGGCGAGCTGACCTCACCGCCCGTGCTGCAGGCCGCGCTCCACCTGTTCCTCGTGCGCGGCGCTTACGACCAGCACCTCACGCGCATGCGCAACCGGCTGCGCCCCCGGCTCGCGCTCGCGCAGAGGATCATCCGCGCGTCCTTCCCGCTCGGCACGACGTGCGAGAAGCCGCTCGGGGGCTACGTGCTCTGGGCGCGCCTCCCCGCGGGCGTCTCCGGCCTGGCGCTCGCGCAGGCCGCGCGCGAGAAGGGCGTCCTCGTGTCGCCCGGCTCGATCTTCTCGACCGAGCAGGAAGACCTCGCGGCCGTGCGCATCTCCGTCTCGCGCGGCACCGGTCCCGAGATCGAGAAGGCCCTCGAGATCGTGGGGGCCGCCGCCCGCTCCCTCGCCCGCGCCGCCGCGCGCCGCACGGCGCCCGTCCGCTCCGCCGAAGAAAACCTCATCCAGATTTGATCAGCCCTCCGGGCCGGGAAACGCCTCCGGCGCGCTGAAAACCCGAGCCGGGACAACCCTCGAAAGGACTCGCAATGACCACTCTCGACTTCCGCACGCCCTTCTCATCCGACGCCTTCCGCGTGAAGGTCGGCCTCGCCGAGATGCTCAAGGGCGGCGTGATCATGGACGTCGTCGACGCCGAGCAGGCCCGCATCGCCGAGGCGACGGGAGCGTGCGCCGTCATGGCGCTCGAGCGCGTGCCCTCGGACATCCGCAAGGAAGGCGGCGTGGCCCGCATGTCGCCCGTCTCGAAGATCAAGGAGATCGAGGCCGCCGTCTCGATTCCCGTGATGGCCAAGTGCCGTATCGGGCACCTCGCCGAGGCCCGCATTCTCGAGTCCCTCGAGGTGGACTTCATCGACGAGTCCGAGGTGCTCACGCCGGCCGACGAGGAAAACCACGTCTACAAGCACGACTTCAAGGTCCCGTTCGTCTGCGGCTGCCGGAACCTCGGCGAGGCGCTCCGGCGCATCGGCGAGGGCGCCGCGATGATCCGCACCAAGGGCGAGGCCGGCACGGGCGACATCGTCCATGCCGTGAAGCACATGCGCGAGGTGACCCGGCAGATCAAGGCCCTCACGCTCCTCTCCCGCGACGAGTGGATGACCGCCGCCAAGAACCTCCAGGCGCCCTTCGAGCTCGTCGTCTGGGTGGCTGAGCACGGACGCCTGCCGGTACCGAACTTCGCCGCGGGCGGGGTCGCGACTCCTGCGGACGCGGCGCTCTGTCGCATGCTGGGCGCCGAGGCCGTGTTCGTCGGCTCGGGCATCTTCAAGAGCGACGATCCGGAGAAGCGGGCCCGCGCGATCGTGGAGGCGACGACCCACTGGAACGATCCGGCGCGCGTCGCCGCGGCCTCCGAGCATCTCGGTGAGGGCATGAAGGGCATCGAAGCCGCGAAGCTCCTCGAGAGCGAGCAGCTGCAGACGCGGGGCTGGTGATGTCGATCGGAATCCTGGCCCTGCAGGGAGACTTCGCGGCGCACGCGGAAGCGCTCGCGCGGCTGGGCGCCGGAACATCCCTCGTGAAGACCGCTGAAGACGTGCTCGCGGCCGAGGCGATCGTGCTGCCCGGAGGCGAGTCCACGACGATGTGGAAGCTCATGGAGGGCACGGGCATTCCCGAGGCCCTCGTCGCCGCGGCGCGGGCCGGCAAGCCCGTCTACGGCACGTGCGCCGGCGCGATCCTGCTCGCGCACACGGTGACGAACCCCGACGGCCAGGGGCTCGGCGTGCTGGACGCCACGGTGCAGCGGAACGCCTACGGCCGGCAGCTCGACTCGACGGTGCTGACGCTTTCCGATGTGAACGCGCGGGTCCTCGGGGACGCGCCGATGGAAGCGGTGTTCATCCGGGCGCCGCGCTTCGCGGCGGTGGGTCCCGCGGTCGAGGTCCTCGCGCGGCGCGACGGACAGCCCGTCCTCGTGCGGCAGGGGAACATCCTGGCCGCCACGTTCCATCCCGAGCTCACGGGCGACGACCGCGTCGCGAGGCTCTTTCTCGAAAGCGTGGCCGGGGCCTCGAGGAAGGCGGCGGCATGAGCGGCCCGGGAACCGTTCTCGTCGAAGACCGCGGCCCGGTGCGCGTCCTCTCCCTCTCGAGGGGACGGGCCAACGCGCTCGCGCCGGACCTCATCCAGGATCTCCTCGCGGCCATTCTCGCGGCGCGCGAGGACGACGCGGTCCGCGGGGTCGTCCTCACGTCCGCGTCGCCGAAGATCTTCTCGGCAGGGCTGGACCTCGCGCTCCTCGCCGCCGCGGAGGCGGACGTGTTCGCGCGGTTCGTGGACGGGCTCGAGGACGTGCTCCTCGAGGCGTTCGAGCTCCCGAAGCCGTTCGTCGCCGCGCTCACGGGCCACGCCATCGCGGGCGGCGCGCTCCTCGCGGCGCCGTGCGACCTGCGCATCGCGGCCGAGGGGCCGGGGACGTTCGGTCTGCCCGAGGTGACGCTCGGTGTGAGGGTCCCGCGCACGGCGCTCCACGTCGCGAGGGCCACCTGGGGCGAGCGCGCCGTGGCGCGGCTCGCGCTCACGGGCGTCTCGGTTCCGTTCGCCGACGCTCAGGCGCTCGGTGCGATCGACGCGATCGTCTCCCCCGACCGTCTCCTCGACGAGGCCGTCTCCCGAGCGGCCGCGTTGGGAGCTCTGCCGCCAAGAGCATTCGCCGCGATCAAGCACGACCTCCGCGGCGACACGGCCACGCGCCTGCGAGCCGAGTCCTCCGCGAACCGCGCCGCCTTCGTCACCTCCTGGAGCTCGGAAGAGGGCCGCTCCGGCCTCGCCGCCGCGCTCTCCAAGCTCAAGGGCTGAAGAGGTCGAAAACTCAGCGATTGGCGGGAGGGGTTTGGGGAACCGGAGCGAAGCGGAGGTCGCCGTCAATCGCGAAGCGATTGCGGCAACCGGCCGCCGGTTCCCCCAGGACACTTCAGTACTCCAGGAAGTCGTCGTCGTGCAGCAGCCGGATCCGTGGCTCGTCGAGTGCCGCGACCTGCTCGCGGAGCGCGGCGAGCGTCGGCGGCTTCATGTGGTACACGTTGACCGGAACGTCGGGTGGGAACTTCGCCATCTCCGCGTGTAGAGACGCCGGCGTGAAGTGCCGCGAGATGTCGGCGATGCGGGCCATCTCGTCGGGGAACGAGCACTCCACGAACACGGCCTTCATGTTCGGCGCGTTCCGCGCGGCTTCCCAGATGGCTTCGGTGGGTCCCGTGTCGCCGGAGAAGACGATGCTCGAGGTTTCGTCGGAGATCACGTAGCCGTACGTCGGCACCACGTGCCACACGGGGATCGCCATCGCCGTCAGGCCGTTCACGCGGAACGGCTTGCCCACCTCGATCGCGCGGAAGTTGAAGACGGGCAGGAGATGGTTGGGAATCCGTGTGAAGTCGGGCCAGAGCGCGTCGTTGAAGAGATGGCTCTGGAGCGACATCACGACGTCGGCCGGGGCGAGCACCTCGATGGGACCCTCGGCGCGACCGAAGACGTTCTCCACGAGAAACGGCAAGGACGCCACGTGGTCCATGTGCGAGTGGGTGAGCAGGATCGCGCGAACGCGCGCCTGGGCCTCGAGAGAAAGCGACTCCGTGAGTGCACCCGCGTCCACCGCGACGGTGTCGTCGAGGAGGAACGACGTCTGGCGATGGTGGGGCGTCGAGCCGCCATAGGCCCCAAGCACTCGGATACGCACAGCCCGTGAATTATGCCGCTCCCCGGCCCCTGCGGCATCTCGGCGTGACGAAAGTCACACGTGCGGAAGCGCGCGTCGAAGAACGCCGCGGCCGCCGCGACGGGCTCGACCGAAAGAAACGCGCCGGAGTGTTTCTCCGGCGCGTGAACGGTCGAGATCGTCCACCTCGAGGGGCCTGAGGAGACCGAGACCCCCCGATCGGGCTCAGAATCCGTAGCCGATGTAGAACGTCGACCGGGTGTCCGTGAGGTTGGTCTTCCCGTCCCACTGCCGCGCGAAATCGACGTTGATCGGGAGGCCCAGGAAGAACACCGTGAACCCGGCGCCGTAGGACGCGCGCGCGTCCTGGAGCCGGTAGTCGTGCCAGAACACGAACGGCTGGTTCTCGAGCCACGACCCGCCGACGTCCAGGAAGATGCGCCCGCGGACGCCCTGGATGACGAGGAGCGGCGTCGCGGCGATGTCCACGAGGGGGAAGCGGAACTCGGCGTTCACGTAGAACGCGCGGGTGCCGACGAACGTGCGGTAGTCGTAGCCGCGCAGCGTGTCGAGGCCGCCGAAGTAGAAGACGTTCGGGGCGTCGCCGTCCGAGTAGCCGCCGAACGCACGGAACGCCAGCAGCGTGCGCCGCGAGAGCGGGACGAACTTGCGGGCCTCGATGGTGGCATCCAGCGAGAGCGTCCCGGAGTCCTTCAGGTTGGGGAGATAGCGGAGGCCGGCCACTACGAGCTGACCGCTGTGGGCGCCGAAGCTCTTGTAGCGGGTCGCGTCGTACGAGAACGAGATCCCGGCCGTCGGGACGTTGTCCTCGCGCGCTTCGTAGGTGACGACCTGGTTGCCGTTCGCGTCGAATGCGGCGAGGGGCACGTCCAGCTTGCGGGAGAGGAAGCCCACCTCGAAACCAACGCGGGTGAAGCGGGTGAGCGGGTAGATGGCGCTCGCCGAGATGCCCGTGTCGCGCGTGAGGCGCCGGTCCCGCGCGATCTCTCCGAACTCGTTGTAGCCGTAGTAGAACTGCCGCTGGTCGTAGGCCGTGACGCCGAGCTGGAGCCGGTTCTTCAGGCTGAAGTAGCTGAGCTGGAAGTTCGAGAACGTAGAGACGGAATCGAACACGAAGATGCCGCGCTTGTTGCCGAGGAGATCGGAGAAGTCGAGCCGCACCAGCGAGACGAACGTCTGGTCGGTGTTGATGCCCGCCTGCGCGCTCGCGTTCTCGAGGAACATCTTGAACTTCGGGCGCGTGGACTTCTCGGGGTCGATCGCGACCTCGAGGGCCGGTGAGAACGGCTGGATCGAATCCTTGGTGATCGCCGCGGCGGCAAGAGCCTTCTCGTCGAGCCGCTTGAGGGGCTTCTTGGCGTCGGAGACGTAGAGCTGGAAGCGGCCGCCCTCGAAGCCCGAGTAGACGACCTTCTCCTGGCCGTCGGGTCCCATGTACGCCGCGGGTCCGATCGCGGCGCCGATGACGTCGGTGTACTGCACGAGGTCGCCGGTCGCGAGGTCCTGCGAGAAGATGTTGAAGATCCCGCCGTTCCGCGAGGACGTGAAGTAGATGCGCTTGCCGTCCGGCGAGAGCGCGGGGTCCTGATCGTTCCCCTCGCCCCACGTGATCTGCTGGGTCTTCGACAGGTCCGCGAGGTCGACCCTCACGATCTTCGAGAGGCCGTTCAGGATCTTCTCGTAGTAGATCGACTTGCCGTCCGGAGAGAAGACCGGCCCGCGGTCGTAGGCGTCGTCGTTCGTGATGTTGCGCGTCGCCTTGGTCGCGAGATCGAGGAGGAACAGGTCGCGCGAGTTCTGCTCGATGCCCGAGAACACGATCTGCTTGCCGTCGGGCGAGAAGGCGGGCGAGAGCGGGATGTCGGGCGAAACCGGAATGCGCTCGAGGAGCCCGCCGCTCCGCACGGAGAAGATCAGGAGCTTGCGTCCGCGCTCGTGCCGGCCGAAGACGGCGATGCGGTCCCCGTCGGGCGCGAACGAGAGGTCCCGGCCGGACTCGGGGCCGGTCGTGAGGTACTGCGCCGAGATGTATTCGTAGCGCGTCGTGCGGCCGGGCGAGATGTTCTTGTAGAGCCGCCGGGTCTTGGCCGAGAGGAGCGCGATGTCGACGTCTTCCTTGTAGGTCGTGAGCGTCGCGACGAAGTCGCCCGAGGGCGAGGGGGCGGCGCCGATCTCGTACGAGGGCTGCTCGTAGGGGCCCACCCGGAAGCGCTCGCCGAAATCGTTCGCCTCACCCTTCACGGCGAGGAGCGGCAGGTACTTCTTGCGGAGGTAGCGGCGGAAGCGCTGGTCGAAGTCGTCGGGGTCGACGTCGAACGTGCGCTTGAGCGCCTGCGAGACGTCCCGCCCGAAGAACGAGCGGAACTCGAACACGAAGTCGCGCACGGCGTCCTTGCCCCACTCGGCCTCGATGAAGTCGAACACGGCGTGGCCGAACCGGTAGGCCGTGTAGCCCTCGATCTGGACCTTCGTGATGGGCGGGATCTGGTCGGAGTTCACCGCGTCGCGGATGAACATCCGGTCCTTCTCGTCCTCGTCGTCCGCGTAGTAGGAGGCCATGCCCTCCATGAACCACGTGGGGCCGCCGCCGAAGATGGCCCGCGAGAGGCGGCCGCCGTAGAGGATCTCGTACTGGAAGATGTGGGTCAGCTCGTGCTGGATGAGGGCCTGCAGCTTGTCGTCGGGCGAGTCGATCGGCAGGACCATGCGCTGCCGCACGGGCTCGGCGAACGCCCCGACGCCCTCGGGGATGAAGTTCAGGATGACGTTGTTCTGCTCGAACTCCGAGTGCGTCGTGTAGTAGATGAGGGGGATCGGCTTGGCGACGTTGAAGTTGAGCCGGCGGGAGAGCTCGTCGTAGGACGACTCGGCCATCGAGACGACCTTCGGGAGCGCGCTCTTGCCGCGAGAGTAGTAGTAGACCTCGAAGTGCGTCGACTGGTACTTGAGCCAGTCGAACTTGTCATAGACGACCTTGTTGGCGCCCTGGGACTCGGCGCGCTGTCCGGCGAGCGCGCCCGCGAGCGCGAGCGTCAGGGCGACGGGGCGGAGCCACCGGAGCGTCCGGCACCTCGAGGGGCTGCGGCGGTCAGTTGAAGACATAGCGGCTCGCTTCCCTCTCGCGCACGACGAACAGACCGAGCAGCTGGCTCTCCAGAGAGAACAGGTTCTCGAAGAGGCCCACGAGCTCGTTGGCCGCCTTGCGGGGCTTTTCCTTCTTGTCGCGGAAGTTTTCCTGGAAGAGGCGGCCGCCCGTGCGGCCGTCGATGGCGATCACCGTGACGTCGAACGTGTAGCCCGTGGACTCCACGAGGACCTGCCGGTAGTACTCGCGGCCGTCGATCTTGCTGATGTACGGCTCGGCGCGGTAGCCCGACGAGTCCTCGATCTTGAAGTCGATGACGCCGCTCAGGATGATGTCGGTCCCGGTCCTCTGGCCGACGCCCTTCCAGAAGTCCGCGGAGTTCTCGGCGAGGTCCTTCAAAACGAGCGTCGGGAGCTTCACGTCGGCCGGCATCGTCACGACGGTCATCTTCGTGCGCTTACCGAGCTGCTTCCCCATGTAGCGACGGAACTCCGTGTCGAGATCCAGATCTTTGTAGCGTGAGGCGTCTTTTCTCTCCGAGAGGCGGGACGCCACGACGAAGGGCGCGAGCGCGATGCGCTCCCGTCCGGTGACGGCCAGCTTGGGCCGCAGCGGCAGCTTCAGGCGCACCTCTTCGCTGCCGGCGTAAAGCACAGGCGGCGCGAGGAGCAAAGCCACGAGGAACGGGGCGACGAAACGGGCTCGATTCATG
>CAZXSG010000151.1:4465-7797 GCA_964643185.1 uncultured Holophagales bacterium | reverse complement strand
GCGGGCGCAGCGCGCGATTGCCGCGGTGTGCCGCGAGCACGGCGTCGTTCTCACGCTGTTCCACGGTCGGGGCGGCTCGATCGGGCGCGGCGGCGGCCCCACGAACCGCGCCATCCTCGCGCAGCCACCGGAATCGGTGCGCGGCCGCATCCGCATCACCGAGCAGGGCGAGACGATCACGAACCGCTACGCGAACCGCGACCTCGCAAGGCGCCACCTGACGCAGCTCGCGAACGCCGTGCTGCTCACTGTGGGACCGAGGGCCGAGCCCGAGGAAACCGAGGGCCCGTGGGCGACTGTGATGGCCAGCCTGTCGGCGGCCGCCGAAGCGGCCTATCGCGGCTTCGTCATGGACTCCCCCGCCACGCTTCGCTACTTCCACCAGGCGACGCCGATCGATCAGCTCGGCCTCCTGAACATCGGCAGCCGGCCCGCGCGGCGTGCCAGCGGTGGAGGCCTTGCCGACCTTCGCGCGATTCCCTGGGGCTTCGCGTGGACCCAGTGCCGCGTGACCCTGCCCGGCTGGTTCGGCCTCGGCACGGCCTGCGGCGGGTGGGCCGGCGAGGACGAGGCGAAGTGGACCGTGCTACGCGAAATGTACGCACAGTGGCCCTTCTTCCGCACGACGCTCGACAACGCGCGAATGTCGATGCGAAAAGCCGACATGCGCATCGCGAGCCTGTACAAAACGCTGGCCGACGCGGAAACGCGGGACGCCGTCTTCCCCGCCCTCGAAGCGGAGTTCGCGCGAACCGAGTCCGCGCTGCTCCGGATCACGGGTGAGACGGAGCTGCTCCAGAAGGAGCCGTGGCTGCTCCATTCGATCAGGGCGCGCAACCCATATATCGACCCGATGAACTGTGCGCAGGTGGCGCTCCTCACGCGGCTCCGGGCCGCTCCGGACGGCGAGGAGGCGAAGACCCTGCGCGAGATCGTCCTTCTGTCGGTGAACGGCATCGCCGCGGGGCTTCGAAACACGGGCTGAGGTTGGCTCGCGCCGGGAACCCCTCCCGGATCAACCCGGGAATTGCGATGAGCCGCTTCGGCCTCGGGCTCGCGCCAGCGCCGCAAGAAGCCGCTCGGCGTTCCTCGGCGACCTGAGGAGGTGCACCGTCTCCTGAAGGCTTCGCAGTTCGGCGGCCGCGATGAGGGCGACGTCCTCCGCGCCCCGGCGATGAATGATCACCGGTTCGGTCGAGGAAGCAACCTCATCGCAGAGCGCGGCGAAATGGGCCCTCGCCTGGCTGAAGGTCGTCTCTGTTGGCATCTCCGCTCCTGAACGGGAGCAGGGTACGACACGAGAGGTAAGGTGCCTCACGGCCTCTCAGGTACTACCGGTGAGGCCGCGGACCTGACCGCTTGGCCACGATCGGCAGAATGGGCCACTACAACAGCTCTCGGCCCGCTGGATTGCCTAGATCGACCGCAGGGTGCCGGTTCGCCTTGGTGATGCCTGCGACCAACTCTTCGAGGGTATGGCGCCGCCGCCGCGGTTCGAGGACGAGCCTGCCGTTCTGAACGGACATCTCGACGTCGCTCTCGGACGTGAGGCCCACGTCCAGCGCCATTGGCTGCGGGATACGAACCGCCAGGCTGTTTCCCCACCGTCGCACTCTGGTTCTCACCGGACCTCCGCGGCGACATCGTGATTCGCGGAGTGGATGTGGTCAAGAGGCGGCGCAGATCCCATCAGCCCGGGGAAGTCCGGCAGAACCTCTTTCTCGGGGCGAGGATGCGCGAGAATGCGCGGGTGGCGGGGAGATGAACCATTCATGATCTCGAGGCCCCAGATCGAGGAATGGGCAGCGGCCGGTGAGTCCGAGGTTGCCGAGTTCAAGCGCACGACGTCCCTGCGCCGGGAAGCGTCCCAAACGGTGACCGCAATGCTGAACCACCGCGGTGGACGCGTGCTGATCGGCGTGGACGAGAACGGACGGGTCCTGGGACAGCAGGTGAGCAGCCGCTCGATCGAGGAGCTCGCCGAGGAGCTCGGGAGAATCGACCCTCCGGCTTTCCCCACAATCGACCGAGTGCCCGTAGGCAACGATCGCGAGGTTCTCGTGGTGACCGTCGGCGCGGGCCAGAACCGCCCATACGCGTATCGCGGCGTCGCCTATCGGCGGGTCGACAACACCACCCAGGAGCTCTCGCGCGACGAGTACAACCGGATCCTGTTCGAGCGAATGCACGGGGAGCAGCGCTGGGAAAACCAGCCCGCGGGCGGCTGGCGGGTCGACGACCTGGACCTCAGGGAGATCACCCTTTCGATCGACGAGGCCATTCGCAGGGGACGCCTGGAAGACGCCGGGACCCGCGCGCCGCAGGAGCTTCTACGGGGTCTCGGCCTGACGAAAGACGGCCAGCTCCTCCGTGCGGCGCTCGTGCTCTTCGGGCGAGCGGAGCGACTGGCTGCCGAGTTCCCGCAGTGTCTGCTGCGTGTGGCCCGCTTCGCCGGTACAGACAAGACCGAGTTCCGCGACAACCGCCAGTTCCGGGGGAACGTGTTCGAGCTTCTCCACGCCGCGGAGCGGTTCCTTCTCGAGCACGTTCCGGTGGCGAGCGTCGTCGTCCCCGGACGCCTCGACCGCGTGGAGACACCACGCTATCCGCCTCTCGCGGTTCGCGAGGCCCTGGCCAACGCGTTCTGCCACCGCGACTACTCCATAGGGGGCGGAGCAGGCGGGGTGGCGGTGTACGACGACCGGCTCGAGGTCACCTCGTCGGGCGCGTTGCACTTCGGCCTGACTCCAGCCGCGCTCTTCAGTCCGCACGAATCGCTGCCCTGGAATCCCCTGATCGCCGGGGTGTTCTACCGGCGGGGTCTCATCGAAACATGGGGGCGCGGCACCGTGAGGATGGCGGAGATGGCCGCCGCTGCCGGCCTTCCCCCCGTGGAGATCGAGGAGGTCGCAGGGAGCGTCGTCGTGCGCTTCCGCCCGGCATCCGGCGGCTCTTCGCGGCTCGGCCTCGACCTGTCTCCGAGGCAGGGGCGCGTCCTCGAGGTTCTGGATCGCGCGTCCGACGGGCTCGCGCTGAGGGAGATCCAGAGTCGGGTTGGAGATGCGATGACGGAGCGCCAACTTCGGCGGGAGTTGGTCGCATTGCGGTCTCTAGACGTCGTCGACCTAGTGGGCCGGGGGGCCGGGTCTCATCAAAGCGCTGGGGCATCCGGATTGGCATGTGCGAATGCGGGCGGTCCAGGGCTTAGGGGAGATCAGGCCGAGCGCCAACATCTTTCAGCCCTTGTTCAAAACTCTGAAAGACGACTCAAGGCAGGAAGTCCGACGAGCGGCTGCCGACACCTTGGGTAAGATTCTGCCGCCGAGCAACCA